>JBCCUW010000417.1:0-4239 GCA_039196385.1 Pseudomonadota bacterium | reverse complement strand
GGGTTCGCCGCAGCCGGGGCCTTAGCACCTTTTGCACCGCCTTTGTGGGCCACGAAATAAGAACCAACCACGACGATAAACCTGGCTGCAAGACCGCTCGGTGAGGCGTTAGTGAAACTCGCCGAAGAGACCGGCCTCAAGATCATTGCCCCCTCTGACCTTGTGGGCAATCAGCAGGCACCCAGCATTGCCGGCAGTTACGCACCAGCAGAAGCGCTGGAAGCCCTGCTCGCAGGATCCAATTTGATGGCAGTCAGGTCCAGTAGTGGCGCATACGTGGTCATGCGTCGCAGCGATTCCACTGAACAAACCAGGAAAAACGACCAGAGCATCACCCCCGCCCCAGAAGCATCTAAACAAACCATTGAAGAACTCAAGGTAATCGGTCAGCGATACGGGCAGGAATCCACGCGCTCAGTGTCCAGGGTGGATATGGCCATCCGCGAAATACCCAACTCAGTAACGGTAATTACCGCGGCAAACATAGAAGATCGTGCAGCGGTTACGATAGAGGAGATCGTTGGCACCGTCGCTGGTGTTACCCCCGCACGCGAGAGCTTCACGCTGCGCGGAATCCTGAACGATTCCGGGCTGTCATCAACCAATCGCCTGAATGGATTCGCGGGTGATGTCCTTCCCGACCGCGATTACTACACGCTTGAACGCGTCGAAGTGATCAAAGGGCCCGCAGCCATATCGGGCGGTTTTGTTAACCCCGGCGGGTTCATTAACAGCGTTTTAAAGACAGCCGCGCCAGATAACTTTGCCAGCATCACTGCGCAGGCAACTGATTTCGGCCAGTATCGCCTGCAAGGCGACTTGAATCGAACGGTCGGGCAGCGTTCGTCAATCCGACTGGTTGCTGCTGGCTTAACCGGCGATACTTTTGTAGATGATGTTGAACTCGATTCGCTGACGCTTTTGCCCTCATTCCAGACCAAATTATCTGACAAGACGACAGTGAGCGGCTGGTTGAGTTACCAGAAGGAGGACGGTGACGGCTTTATAGGACACCCTATCAATTTTGCCAGCACGCCACTGATTGATCCGGACTTCAATTTTGACTACGACGGAGATGACTTCGAACAAACAGATACTCAATTGGGCGGGGAGATAGTGCATCAGTTCTTGGACGATTTATCCCTGACCTTACGGATCGCCGATGGCAGCACGGATATTCGCACCCAAGCTGTCTACGCGTACTCCTACGATTTCGTGCGGGGTATTCCGGAGGATGGCCAAGTCTACGTCTATGCAACCGATCGCGATAGCGAGTTGAGCAGAACGACGGGTGATCTTTATTTGACGAAGGACTTCTCGCTCGCTGGTGGTAAATCGTCGGTCATTATCGGTTCAGAGTTTCTGGACGTCGAAGTGGACAACTTTTCTGCGTTCCAATACCTCGGCACTGACAATATCTTTGCGCCTGGAGAACAATTCAACTACCCGGCAGGCCCTCTCAATAACATTCTCAGGCAAGGAACAATCGAAGCCACGTTGAACTCTGCTTATGTTCAAACAATACTTCGGCCACTAGAGGGGTTAGTTGTTAGTGCGGGGCTTAGACATGACGCCTTCGAGAATCAAAACTTCTCACCCGCGGGCCTGGTATCCGAACAAAAGGAAACAGAGCTAACGGGCAACATTGGGATCAGCTTCAGGATAGAGGGGATCAATTCGAATATTTATGGAAGCTATTCCACGGGTTTCACTCCTTCTGCGTTCGGCCAAACCGTAGATGGCGAACTGCTCGATCCAGAAACGTCCCGCCAGGTGGAGCTGGGCATCAAAACCGACTTAGCGGGGGGCCGCGCTGTACTGACCCTGGCAACCTATCGCTTAGTGCAGGACGGCACACCCATCGAAGACCCAAACAATCGCGACTTTCAAATAAACGGGGGCGAAGTCACCGTCGATGGCATAGAAATAGAGCTGGCTGGTGAACTGTTCCCAGGCTTCGATGTTTCTGCGGGCATCGCATTCACCGACCCGGAAATTACCAAAGGTGTTCCCGGATTCGGCGGTGCACTGGAAGTTGGGGACCGTCCGGAATATGCAACTACCCGTAACGCGGGCGCAGTCGTTTCTTATAAGTTTGCAGATGGCATCGTCAGCGGCTTGCGTGTAGGCGGTTCGTTACGCCACGTGAGCGAACGCGCCCGTAGCGCCACCAGAGAACTGGAGGCCTTTACCATTGGGGGGCTTTTCGCAGAGTACACCTATCGGAACGTGGAAGTCGGCTTGTTTGTCGCTAACGTCACCGATGAGGCGTACGTCGAGTACAGCAATGTTCCCAATTACACATTCCTTGGCGTGGGACGCAACTGGACATTCCGCATGAGTTACGACTTCTGAAGCTCAGTTTGCTGAACATTTAGGGAGCACAGGGGAGACGCGGTACAGATCACTTCACAAATCGCTCTACCCGCTCAATCACTTGACTCGAATCATTCTCCAATGCCAGCATCCAATGATTGTTACCAGACAGCACCTCAAGCTGCGCATTGGGTATGGTCGCCGCAATGCGTTGACCCGCCTGCAGCGGCACACACAAATCTCCTTCTCTGTGAAAGACCAGCGTGGGTGCCTGGACTTGCTCAGCCAGCGCGCGGACATCACGCTCGGCGCATAGTTGCAGATACTCAATCGCAGTTTCGCCGTCACACGACGCGCGCTGCATTTCGTTGAAGTAGTGGTTCTGGGCGCGATCACCATCCGGCAAGAACAAACTGGTAAAGAGCTGCCGGCAGGCGGGTTCATCAGCACCCCAACCCTGTTCAAAAAGTGGCGCCAGCGTTGCCCACCGTTCCAGATAAACCGGCGGCATGTCCTCCACCGTCATAAAGGCCCCATACAAGATCAGGTGGGACACACGCTCCGGATGTTTGGCCGCATATTCGATCGCGGTCATGCCACCTTCAGACAAACCGAACAGCACGGCGCGCTCCGTTTCACTGGCATCCATGACAGCTTCCAGACCCTCCAACGGTGACCCATCGGTTACCGTCGACGTTTTGTGGCTCAAACCAATGCCACGCCCGTCGTAGCGAATAACGGGATGCTTGCGCCCGAGGCGCGCCCACAACGCGCGCCCCTGGGAGAACGCCCATTCAGCCTCCAGGTGGGTAAACCAACCCAAGCTGCGGACAATGGGTGTGCCGCTTCTGGCACCCGTGGCACCACTTTTGGCATAAGCCAGCGCGGCACCATCCGGTGCGCGACAGTAGCGAATATGCTGCCGCGGTTCTGTGCTGGGAAGCGTGGCAATACGATCCGCAAACGCACTTTTTGAGGCATGCACACCCATCCAGGACGAACGGACCAGCGTATAGCACCAAGTCACCATAAACCCGGCAATGGCAATACAAGCCGCTGTCGCGGACAGTACGGTCTCATGCCGCGTGAGCAAAGCCAGCAGTTCGTCCATAGTGTTCACGCGATGTCACCTTGCGGTTTAACCGTTTGATGCGATTGACCCGGCACAGGCACCAGCATGGGAACCTGGTCCCGGTAGCGTTGATAGTCCTCACCAAACGCATCAATCAAGTCGCGCTCTTCATATTGAACCGCCACTAAGATGTAGGCCGTCATCCCCAACGCAAACATCAAGTGGCCCAGCGTCATCACGGGGGTCACCCAGAACGCAATCAGCCATCCCAGGTAAAGCGGGTGCCGGACAAACTTGTACAGATATCGAACCTGGAACGGCGCTGGTGTTTGACGTCTTTGCAGCAACGTCAGCGTAACCTGCTTAAGGCCGACCAGATCGAAATGATCGATGAGGAAGGTAGCAACCAGCACCAGCGCAAACCCGAGCGCCATCCCTGCATAGCCAACACTCGTTGCGACGGCATCTGTGCTACCCCAGATAACACCAGGAAGGGGCTGCCACGCGACATACAGCAGGATCAGCGCCAGGCTGCTGAACAGCACGTACGTGCTTCGTTCAGCGCTGGCGGGCACAATCCGTGTCCAACGCCTTTTGAACCACGGTCGCGCCATGATGCTGTGTTGCAGGCCAAACAGCGACAGCATCCCGAGGTTAATGAGAAAGGCGCTTGTCCCGCCGACGGAGCTACCTACGTCAACACTGCGCGGAACCCCAAAGTTCGCAACAAAGCCGATCAGGTACAGGAACGAACAGAAGAAGATGGCGTAACAAACGACGCCGTAAGTAAAGATGCCAATTCGACTCAGCATGACACTTTGCCTTTTGTTGTTGATTCGCCTGTCATTGTG
>JBCCUW010000416.1:0-4243 GCA_039196385.1 Pseudomonadota bacterium | reverse complement strand
CTGCCGATCATCATGCTCACGGCCCGCAGCGAGGAAGTCGACAAACTGAAGAGTTTTGATTCCGGCGTCGACGACTACATGACTAAGCCGTTTTCACCACGGGAACTCCTGGCACGCACCAAGGCACTGCTTAGACGCGCGGGCGCACCGGTGGATAATCTTGTTGAACTGGAAGGCATCTGTCTCGATCTGCAAAGCCACGAGGTATCGGTGGGCGGCAAGTCAGTGCATATTGGCCCAACCGAATTTCGCCTGCTGGAATTGCTCATGCGCCACCCTAATCGGGCTTTTGACCGCAGCCAGTTGCTGGACCGGGTCTGGGGCCGCAGCGTTTATGTCGAGGAGCGAACCGTTGACGTCCATGTGTTGCGCCTGCGCAAAGCTCTGCAACCCTACGGTCTGGATCGGCTGATCCAAACCGTGCGTGGCGTCGGCTACCGTTTTTCGCCCACTAACTAACGCACTGCGTCCTGCAGCACAGCGTTCTATCTATTACACCCTATTACACCGATTGCCTATTTATGCGGATTACCTATTTACGCCGATTGCGCTGCATCGCTCTAACGACCGTGCGCGGCTTAGGCTGGCCGGGGTTCTCTAATAGCGTGAGATGCAGAAACGTGACAAACAAAATACTGCCAACCGCGTAAGGCCAGGGTGCCAGCCAGGCCACTAACGCGGCACTGCTCCACAAGAAAACGGCAACGCGCCAGGGATTGTCCCGGCTTCGTCGAGCGCGATGATCTGAATTTGGTGGCATAATCCGCCGGTTGTCGGGATTCATTCGATAATCTATGTGGCCACAGCCACCTGTCATGTGCAAGCGCAGGCATCCCGTTTTTATAATTTTGTTAAGTGGAGAACATTTTGAGTGCAGATATCGAGGCTATTTTGTGGGACTTTGGCGGTGTCTTTACGACCAGTCCTTTTGAAGCATTCAACCGACTGGAAGCAGACATCGGCGCGCCAAAAGACTTCATTCGCCAGATCAACGCCACCAACCCGGAGACCAACGCCTGGGCAAAGTTCGAATCGAATCAGGTGTCGTTAGAAGAATTTGACGAGCTGTTCGCTGCGGAATCATCTGCACGGGGGCATCGGATTATGGGCAAAGATGTCATCGCGTTGCTGAGCGGCGACTTGCGACCCCGCATGGAAGCTGTTCTGGATACTTGCAAACAACATTATAAAGTGGCATGCATTACCAACAACGTGAAAGCCGGCCAAGGTCCAGGCATGAGCCGCAGCGCCACCAAGGCAGCGGCCATAGAACAGCTTATGGGCAAGTTTGATCTGGTCGTGGAATCAAGCATTGAAGGTGTGCGCAAACCGGACCCGGCGATTTATACCTTGACCTGTGAGCGGTTGGATGTTGATCCGGCCCGCAGCGTCTTTCTGGATGACCTGGGCATCAACCTGAAGCCCGCGGCAGCCATGGGCATGCAGACCATTAAGGTGATCAGTGAAAGCCAGGCCATCAGCGACCTGGCACAGGTGACCGGTCTGAACTTTTGACCGACGCCGCCTGGCTGCCACAACTGCACCCAGTCCGCGTACTCAGCCTGATTCAGGCAGGCAACGCCCATACGCTCAGAGGTTGTGCCTCTGCCAGTTTCCGCACATCACTGGCGGCAGGTATAGAGGTTGCAGCTCCTGCGGTTGTGACGGCCAATGCTCCTGCTGCACTAGCCGTTTGAAGCGCGTGGCGTAAGCCCTGACCGGCCACCAGAGCCGCCAGCAGGTAACCAACAAAAGCGTCCCCTGCTGCGGTTTCGTCCACTGCCTGCACGCTATGGCTGGACATCTGCCCACTGCCCGCTCCCGCCTCATGAAACCAAAGCCCTTGCGCCCCGAGGGTCAGCACCAGGTCCAGAGCTGGGAACTCACTGACCAATCTGACAAAAGCCGCGTCGGCTGTTTGGGTCCCTGCCAGTGCATTAGCTTCCGCCTCGTTGACGATCAGCAGGTCCAATCGATCGATCGGGTATTCATGCATACGCGCATCCGGCGGCGCAAGATTCAGCGCGGTACGGGCGTGGGCAGGCGCGTCTGCAATGCAGGTGGCCACACCATTCGTTTCGTTCTGCAGCAACAGCCAATCGCCTGCCTCCAGCGCGGCGAGCGCCGCCTCATGACATGCCGGCGGCAAGCTCCGATTAGCGCCGCCATGGATGACGATGGCGTTTTGACCCGCAGCATCAACCTGGATCACGGCGTGGCCCGAAGGGCCAGACTGTCGCTCGATACCCCGAGTATCCACACCCGCCTGTTGCAACACCTCAAGCAGTGTTGCACCGTCGTCGCCAACCGCGCCGAAGTGCACCACTGATGCACCTGCATAAGCTGCAGCCAGGGATTGGTTCAGGCCTTTTCCGCCCGGAAATAACGCATAACCTCCACTGGCTACTGTTTCTCCAGCCGCGCTGATCTGAGGCACCGCGTAGACATGGTCAACGCAGAGCGAACCCAGATTAACCAGCTTAGGCAGGGTGCGCTAACTCTTTGGCTGCATCCTGCACGGCCCGGATGATCTTATCGTAGCCGGTACATCGGCAGAGATTACCCGCCAGCCAGTAACGGATGGTGGTTTCATCGGGATCTGGGTTCTTTTCGAGCAACGCTTTGGCGGCCACAATAAAACCGGGCGTGCACACACCACACTGCAGCGCTGCATGTTCCAGAAACTTCTGTTGCAGTGGATGCAACTGCTCTCCGGCAACACCCTCAATGGTCTCCACCTGCTTGCCCTGTGCTTCAGCACCAAGCATTAGACAAGCGCAGATCAGACGCCCGTCCACCACTACCGAACAAGCACCACAGTCCCCGGTGGCACAACCTTCTTTTGTGCCCGTCAGGCCAAGTTCGTCGCGCAGCACGTCCAACAGCGACTGGTCAGCATCGCAAAGAAATTCCTGGGTTTGTCCATTGACCGTGGTTTCTACCTGAATTCGTGCCATATCTAACCTCCCAGCACTCGTTGTTTGGCAATTTCCGTAGCACGGCGGCATAACACCGCAACAACCTTGCGCCGATAATCAGCTGTACCCCGCTTGTCGCTGATGGGTGATGCGGCGGCAGTGCAAGCTTCCCCCGCGGCCTGGAGTGCAGCCTCCTCAAGTTGGCTGCCAACGAGCGCCGCAGCAGCATCCGGGACCAGCAAAGCGGTTGGCGCAACGGCGCCAATGCCAACGCGGGCTGCGGTGCAGGTACCGCTCTCATCCAGCGTTACGCTAACCCCTGCACCCGCCACAGCAATATCCATCTCAGTGCGCGGAATAAAGCGCAGATAGGCATCTGAACTGCGCGCCGCTGGACGTGGAATCTGCAGGCCTAAGAGAAACTCGCCATCCTGGAGGGCATTGCTGCCCACACCCGTCACAAAATCTTCCACTGCAACCTGACGGCCGCCAGTGGCGTTGGCAATATCACAGATCGCACCAACGGCAATCATCGCGGGAATACTGTCACCCGCCGGGGACGCGTTACACAGGTTGCCACCCATGGTGGCGCGCCCCTGAATCTGCGTAGATCCAATCAAATCGGACGCTTCCAGCAGGCCAGGCAGCAGAGCCTTGAGCTCTACATTTTCGAACAACTCAGCGCTGGGAATTGCCGCACCAATGTAAATCTCATCCGCACCGATACTCAGACGGTTGGTTTCGCTCAGTTTCTTAATGTCAACAATGGTACGGGGTGTTCGATTCACCGAACGCATCTGCACCAGCAGATCCGTACCACCCGCCAGAATCTGCACGGGCTCTCCGGACTGCGCGTGATCGCTCAGCACCGACACAACTTCGTCCACAGATTGTGGCGCCACGTAGGCATATGCCCCCATGAATCCTCCCTTTTGGTTCGCTTTAGAATATGAATGAATTCGCTTTACGGTCAGCTAACGGTCTTTGATAAGCTATGCGTGACTTCTTAACCAATCTAACACGACATCTGAACATGGCAAAGCATTGTGTGCGGTACCGCATGACGATGAAGGTTGCTGTGTACCGCCGGAGCTTATGACTACGTCCACCGAATCGATTGATCTACACCTCAGGCACCTCCAGGCGCACTGGACCGCCGGCTTGGCAGAGACTGGCTTTGATGGGGTGCTGCTGCACGCCGGTGACGCCGCCATGTATTTTCGCGACGATCACGGACCTGTGTTCAAAGCCAACCCCTACCTGCTGCAATGGGTGGCGCCTGAGTTTATCAACCCGGGCAGCCAACTGCTGCTCATTCCCGGGCG
>JBCCUW010000415.1:0-4246 GCA_039196385.1 Pseudomonadota bacterium | reverse complement strand
CGAACACGTGACATCGCGCGAGCCGATGTGTTCGACTACATCGAGCGTTTTCACAACCCGAGGATGCAGCGACGCGTCGCTGCCAACGACGAGGCGTTTTCGCGCGTCTCAAAACCGTCCGTGATATCGGGGTAGAACCCACGTGTACCGCAGCCCAGAGCGATGCATGGTGTGCGTTTACAACGACGCGCTCGCCGCTGCCCCGGCGCTTGTGGTGCGTGGCGATGCGCTGGCCTGCGTTCAGGATCTCGATCTCACCGTCGAGTGCTTCGCGAACCTGAACCGTCTCGCCAACCAGGTGGCCCGGCACGCTGTAGCGGTTGCCATCCAAGCTGATAAACGCATCGAGACTCACCTGGCGAACGTGGTGGTAGACCGTGTCGAAGGGCGTCTGAGGCAAGGGCTGCAGGGCGGCGCGCTCGCGTGCCCAACGAACCCGCACGGGCTCACCGAGTTCACGCGGCACACGCGCGTTGGCCACGGCGTCGCACCAGTGGCGTAGGTAGGCGTTGAGCGCGTCGATCGACTCGAACGACGGGCAGCCCGCCAGGGCGTTCTCCTTGACGTAACGCACCATGCGCTCCACCTTTCCTTTGGTCTGCGCACGGCGAGGCCGTGCGGCGCGGGGTACGAAGCCGCAGTGCTTGCCGAGCTCTCGAAAGCGGCGGTTGAAGCGTGGCTTGCCGTCGTGCCAGTCGACAACAGCCGCTTTCTGGTTGTCGACGAGCACGGTGTGGGTGACACCGCCAACATACTCGAACGCCGCCATGATCGACGCGTAGGTGTGCTCGGCGTCCATCGACAGCGTGGCCTGCACGAACACGGCGCGACTGTGGCCGAGTACGTTGACCGACAGGCACACACGCGTTGCCTCGCCGCCGATCAAGAGCCGCAGTTCACCCCAGTCGTGCTGCAGTTGCTCGGCAGCAGGCGTCTCGAAGCGCACGGTGCCCGTGGGCCGCAGGGCCCGCTTGGGCTGGATATAACGCCGCAGCTGTGTGGAACCGCCGGCATACCCGGCCCGCTGGATATGGCGCAGGATCACGCTGGCGTTCCAGATGCCTTCGGCCAGCAAGGCATCCACCTGCGCCGTGAAGGGGCCGAGCTTGGTGGCGCGTGTACCGGTCCGTCGTGGCGGCGGTTCACCCTTGCGGGACAGTGCCCGTGAGACGGTTCGAGGGTGCACGCCAAGGCTGGCGGCAATGTCTTTGACGAACGCCCCACGGGCGCGTTGTTCACATATCATGAGGTAGTCCTCTCTGCTGAGCATCGCGGTCCAACTTCCTGGCAGAAGGTGGCATCACGATGTCTCGGTGGAGGGGACATCTCAAACCGGCGATATTGGGACTTTACGATCCGGCGTTAACAGGGGTTTTGTTGCAAAGCATCCGGCAGCAGAATGAGCTTGATCGGGCTCGGATTGAGGCGATTCGGGACGCTACCAAAGCCATGGTGGCACCAGACTCAGAGTAGGTTTGCTCGGTTCCAACCGAATGCGTACGGTATAACGTACAGGTAGAGTTCGCGCGTATGTCCAGGCCGGAAGCCAGGAATGGCCATGTCCCTCTCGCGCTGGAAGCGCATCTCTGCATTGGAAACGTTCGAATGGGTGAGGCTTTGATGCAGCCCATGCTCCAGGACGAACCAGAACAAGCGGATGACGGCTACGAGCGCGCGGCACGGCTGCTGTTGCAAAGCTGGGGCGAGTCATCGAGAGGTGGTCACGGTAACGGCATGTACAAAAAACAGCCGTTCCATGTGCAAGCGGTGCGCCGCGACTCCTTCGACCACGCCGGCGACAGGGCGCTGATCCCTGAGACACCGCAGCAAATCGATGCAGTTGAGCGGGCCTGGGTGCAACTTCGTCACCGAAGTTGGCAAACCGCCGAGGTCATCCGTTGCATCTTTGTGTACGGGTGGACCATCCGCCAGGTGTGTTTAAAACGGCCAGGGCTCAAGATGAAACCCAGCAAAGCGAGCTCCGTGCACGGCGAGGGCATCGCGTACATCGCCGCACTGTGTGAGCCCTACCTCGATCTGCCCACCCGGGGCTGAGGCCAATGCCACGCTCCTCAGCCGCAAGCCTCGCTGAGCCCTTCCGCGTCTGACTCTGTCATCCCGAGATAGGCCGGAATCGACTGCAGGTCGCTTTGGCCGAGCAGGTTGGCTACCCGGGCCACATCGCCGCCCGTCGCCTTGTATGCCACGACCGCGGTTGTCTTGCGGGCGGAGTGCGTCCCGAAGTTCACATCTCGAAGGCCAGCAGTGGCTGCTACCATCTTCCACACCCGCCACACTGACTGTCGCGTGATCGCCTTGCCGGCGCGCCGGGGATCGCTCGACTCAAACACGTAGATTTGCCCATCCCCCGCGTGCAGCCGCCTGACGCGGATGATCTCTCTCGCGCGCCTGTTCAGCCGCTAGCGAGAGACGCGCTGAGGAAGCGGCTTCCCGTCCTTCGATGTCCTTTTCTGTTTCTGCATCTTGAAGGTCCAGCGGTTGTGCTGGTTGATGTCGTGGAACGTCATGTCCAGGACGTCGCCGATGCGGCATGCGGTTGATCGGGCAATGACCCAGATATCCCAGTAGATGCGGTTTGGATGCGTGCTCAGCGCGGCCTCGAAGGCGTCGATGTCTCTCCGCTTGACGAGCGGATCGGTGGTGTTACGCGGCACAGATTTGACCCTTGATTATTTCTGTCAAAAGTCCCCAAAACTTGGGGGGAGGGTGCTGCCGCGAATCGTCAGGAAAGCGCTTTGTGGATGCTATTATGCGCCCTTCCCATTGTTTACCATTTTCAGGTTTTGTAAAATATCAACGGATCTTATTGTCTAGCACTATCATACTACAATTGTTTAGTGCTTTTCGGGTTATCAGTCCTGGCAGCAACTACAGAGTTGTAGCTGGCGACGCTATTTCTAATAAGGGATATTTCAGTGAGTTCACAGCAAAAAGGTTTTGTTTTCATATACTTTCTTTTGTTGGCTATTTGTAGCGGATTGTTGATCGGAAGCGACTTTTTGTCAATTTCCGCTCGCGACAAAATATTACCTATTGCCGCTGACGGCTTCACACTCGTACTGGGAGCGATTGTTGGTGCTTTGTCCGCGATGTTGGGGGCTACGTCAAAGTGAGTATACCTAATAGAGTGTTTAAAATGAAAAGAGTCTTAGCTTTTGTCGGTGTCACGATATTTGCGTTTCATGGCGCCACGTGGGCGAATCCGAATTTGCCCACCACCGAACAATTTCAGAATCTGGTAGTCACCTGCGCTGTAGGTGCGGGGATAGAGGTGTCAGGTGAACTGAGGGGGTCAATTGGATCAATATACGACGACTCGAATTCCACTACAGAAGGAAATTTCAAGTGGGTGACAATGCCAGAGATGTTGCGGCTGCTACCGGAGTCAGACAGGTTGGCAGGCCTTCAGCTGTACAACGAATGCATTGTAAATTTCATGAGTGGCGAAGATTCGCCCCCAACAGATGAAACGCCAGAGGTTTTCGAGTTGCCGGCCAGTTTGGTTACCTATGGGGAGCCATTGCACATCAAAGCAAAAACGCTGCTTGCTAGTGGTAGTGGGAGTGAGATTAGGGCGTTTCCTGCCGGTGTGAGAGGGCAAAATGGTAGCGCTGGTACCGCAGGTAGCAATGGTGGTAACGGATCGAACGGTTCTGGTGGCAGTGCCGGTCATGGGACAGATGGTGGTGCGGGGTCGCACGGTGCAAACGGAAATTCTGCTGTATTAATAAAAATTGAAGCTAACCAGCTCATAGGAAAACTGGTCATCATTAACAATGGTTCTGCCGGTGGTAGTGGAGGCGCTGGAGGGAATGGTGGTCACGGTGGTAAGGGTGGCAAAGGGCGGAACTCAGTCAACGGTCTTTTTGACTGTAGCAGTGGCCCTGGCAATGGAGGTAACGGAGGGAACGCGGGTAATGGCGGAGATGGTGGGCGCGGTGGCTCTGGCGGTGATGGAGGTTCTGTAGTTATTTCAATTGACAGAGTAGAGCAGGGTTCTGCTTTGCTTGTAAGCTCCAAAGGTGGTCTTGGCGGTGGTGCTGGCGCTATTGGCCGGGCAGGCAGTCTCGGGGCTGGTGGTGAGCGCGGGAATACCGGGGGTAAGTGCGGTAGTGGTGGTAGAGGTCCAGGAGCAGATGGTGCGAAAGGAAACGATGGTCGCTCACTTGGTGACGGGCCGCAGGGATCGGATGGACAGATAGAGATTTTGGTTGGTGGTACGCTG
>JBCCUW010000414.1:0-4271 GCA_039196385.1 Pseudomonadota bacterium | reverse complement strand
GACAGTCGTTCCTCCGAAGTCAAATCCGTCACCACCGCTATCAAGCATTATCGGAGCAAAGACACACAGGTCTGGCAAGACAGCAACAGGTAGATCCTGACAACGCGGTTGCAACGCTTCTGCGAATATCCACGTTTGAGGCATGCTTTGATATGCCGCCAACCAGCTGCTGAGCGGCTGATTCGACTGTAACTTCTTTTCCAGCGCCACATAACTCTCCATGATCTGTTGGGGCGAATGAGAAGTTGCCGACTGCTCGACTTCTGCCATGAGCTGGGGTACCGAACACTGAGGATCCGTTGCACACCATGCCAGCCCCCAGCTGTGAAAAAACAAGCTCTGTGAGGTGTAGTCGTCCCCCTGCGCATTTGCCAGAGTGTTAAAAACTTTCATGCGCGGGTAAATGTTCTGTTCATTCAGAGCTTCCGGGAAGAGGTCCACAAACACTGTAAGCGCGCCATGGTACTCAGAGACTTGCATGCCCGCGACCAGATCACCGGCAAACGCGGCTTCAATCAGAAGCTTGTGCGCCCAGTCATACCAGAGCATGCCATCTGGCGCGTGCGACAACACATACACACAGTCATCAAAGTTGTTAACGCGTTTTTCGAAATCCGCAATAATGTGATCGCCTGCGCTGTAGACGCTATGCATTCGGCCACTCTGCACGGCGGCTTCTTTGTACTGTTCAACCGATGCGTAATCTGCAACATGCGCGCAATCGGTGAAAATTAACTGATTGATCTCGAACTTTGCGCGAGCGTCATCTTGCTGAGCCCGGACAAACAGTTCATCAAAGCGGTGCCGAACGCTGTTCAGCTCATCGGCAAGCGCCTCGTCAGAAGCGGATGCGCTGGCGTTCGCAACGTACCCAAGCCCAGGCTGCCCTAAGACAAACACCATGGCGAGTACAACAAATCCAAGCGTAGAACTTTTGCCCTTGTTTTTGTAACGCGCTCTTTTCTGGGTTGCTGTATTCGGGTTCATTCCGCCAAACTATTTCTTAAAGGCAGATAATGGTCTAGCCACTCCGGGCTTTCAAGCTGCCGGCTCAGGCCCTTTTGTGCTTACCTGATTGCGCTGCTTCACGGCCCACCGTTAACACTAGCAGCGCAACCAGAAAGGGTACAGCCCGCTCCCACACGTCTCCCGGACCATCAGCCAGACCGTAGAAAACTACCGTCAGGCCAAAACCCGTACCGATCGAAACGGGCACCGACCAGCCGGTAAAGCGCCAACCCAGCAGGCGAGTTACCACCACCGGTCCAAAAGCGGCGCCCAGTGCATTCCACGCAAACAGCACTCTGGAAAATATCGCTTCAGGTAAATACAGCGCCAGCAACACCGCAGCTATGGCGACAGCCAGCACAGCAACTCGGGCTGACAGATCAGCTGGGCCGGTATGTCGGCGCAGATCGTTGTGAATAGCAGCACCTGCAACCAATAATTGACTGTCCGCCGTCGACATGATGGCGGACAGCACCGCCGCCACCAGAATGCCCGTCACCGCCACCGGCAGCAAATCAGCGGCCAGGACAAAAAAGACCTGCTCCGCTGCAACTGGGGACTGCACCAATAGATGGCCACACACGCCCAGCAAAAACATACCGCTCAGTACCAGCACAAACCAAGTCAGCGCCACGGTACGGGCCAGTCTGACATCTTGTGCACGGCGCATGGCCATCAGTCGATTCAGTAGATGCGGCTGCCCCAGCGGACCAAAACCTATGCTTAACATGCCCAGGAGGAAGCCAACTGCAAACCAACCCCCATGTCCGCCCAGCATGGACCAATAATCTATTTCTGAAGCAACAATAGCTTGATTCGCGGCATCGCTCAGCCCCTGCCAACCACCCACTGCTTGCAAGGCAACCCAGGGTAAAACGATAGCGGCCAGCAACATCAGCACGGCCTGCAGCGCATCTGTAACGCTGACCGCCCAGAAACCACCCCACAGGGTATAGAGCAAGACAACCCCAGCGCCTAATAACAGCGCTGCGGCAAAACTGAAGTCGAATACCGCGGTAAATGTGTTTGCCGCACCCTGAAATTGGGCGGCAATGTAGAATGTGAACGAAAACAGGATGACGACTGCGCTGATACGATAAGTCAGCCTGGCCACCGCTGTCGGTAATCCAGAAGCCAGCATGTCTGTCAGCGTTATCCAACGATGCTGATGGCTGAGCCGTTGCAAATGCGGGGCAATCCAGAACCACACAATCACATGCCCTGTTAACGTTCCCGGTAACAGCCACAACGCACTCAACCCCTGGGAAAACGCAATACCGCTGACGCCAAGAATCGACCAGGCTGAAGATGATCCCGCCGCATAACTCAAGGCGGTGACCCAGGGTCCCAGGGCACGTCCGCCGATGAAATAGCCTTCTGAAGATTGTGAACGGCGGCGTGCCCAATAACCCAGGCCCAGCAGTACGATCTGGTAAGCCACCAGGGTGATGATCACCGTTTCAGAAACTGCACTCTCCTCGCCATACTTGCCCGGAGCATCGATGCGCGCTCCCGCTCAATGACTTACTGATAGGTAATAGCCTGTTCCAGCTTCACCCAGCGGCCATTCTGCACCTGCGACAGAACAGATTCGGTGGCGCCGCTGTGTTTGGTGGCACTGAACGAAACCCGGTAACCAAATATGTCGGTGTAACTGTCAATACTCTCCAGTGCAGTCACCAGCCCCTGAGTCGTCAATTCCGGACCTGCCTTCTCCAAAGCCAGCACCGTCAGATCTGCAGCCCGGTAACCTTCCATTGCAGCCAGCCCGGGCTCGGTACCGTACTCAGCGACATAGGCGTCCCACCACGCCCGTACGGGTGGCGACATGTCATCGTCCGGGTACAGCTTGGCCATGTGCACAAAAGAATAATAACCTTCGCCGCTTTCCTGGTCGGCTATCACCTGGGCGTACGCCGCGTTGTTACCCACCCAGGCGACATCATCCCAGCCCATCTTACGCGCCGCATCGAGCACCAGGATGGTATCCCGGTGTACGGTACCCATCAGCATCAGGTCACACTTTGCATTCTTCAGACGCAGTATCGCTGCAGTGAACTCGCTGTCGGTGGGTTTATGTGCGGACACTTCGGCCAACTCCAGGCCCATGGCTTCCGCCTGGTCCCGCGCACCTTCAAGAATCTCGACACCGTAGTCGGTATCCTGGTAGATCACACAGGGGGTCTGTTTACCCCTCTGCTCAACAAAATACTTCACGGATGCGCGCACTTCGTCGTAGTAAATACCGCGCTGAGTGAACTTGAGCGGGTGAAAGGGCTCAACCATCTGGCGGCCGCCGCTTATCGGAAACAGATTGGGGACGTTGGCCTCAAACAGTACCGGCATGATGGCATTGTTGAGCGGCGTACCTACCGCCAGCAGCACTGCCAGCACCTCATCTCGATTGATCAGCTTGTTTGCCGCCGACATGGCCTTGGGCACCTGATAAGAGGTGTCTTCAACCACGTAACGGATCTTGCGGCCATGCACACCGCCCGCCGAGTTAACCTCAGCAAAGCGCATTCGCGCAGCGTTTGTGGCGCCCACCCCCCAGATGGCGGTGGGTCCGGATAAATCGGTGTACACCCCCAGTACAATTTCTGTGTCGGTGACACCCCGGTTGGTCGTTGCGCCGTCCTGGCTTTCGTTACCGCCACAGGCGCCAAGCAGGCCCGCCAGAACCGCGATCACCAGACTTCGATACAGGGTTACAGTTGCGTTTATATGCATGTTTTTCACATTCCTCGGTAGTCCAATCCGGTCAGTTCAGTACATTGCGCTGATGAGGTCAGCATATTTTTCGTTGACCACCTTGCGCTTCAACTTCATGGTGGGAGTCAACTCATCATCTTCCGGATCCAGCAGTTGATCAATTAAACGGAATTTTTTGATCGTCTCCACACGCGCAAACTTAGTGTTCACCTGCTCGATCTCGTCCCAGATCAGATCCTGCACCGGTTGCGCGTGGCATAAACTGGTGTAATTGGTGAACGGTACATTGTTGTCCTGGGCAAAGTTCTCTACGTTTTCGTGATCAATCATCACCAGACAGGTCAGGTAAGGTCGTTTATCACCGACGACCACAGCATCAGAAATAAAGGGTGAAAACTTGAGCTGGTTTTCAATCTCACTGGGGGTAATGTTTTTACCACCGGCAGTGATAATGATGTCCTTCATACGATCAACAATATACACGTAACCATCGTCATCGATGCGACCCACATCACCGGTGTGCAGCCAGCCCTGCACAAAGGTCTCTGCAG
>JBCCUW010000413.1:0-4272 GCA_039196385.1 Pseudomonadota bacterium | reverse complement strand
GCTCACCCGTGGTTTCGGTCAGCCCGTGATACAGCCTGTCTGAGCTGGCAACCAGCGTCCAGGTATCCACTGGGGTGCGCGCGTGCACCCAGGTCAGCGGCAGCAGGGTACTCACAACGGTTGCAATAATGGCAGTGGTTAATCGACGCATGGTTTTTGTTAAGCGACGTTAGCCTTTGGACTGCCAGGGCACGGGGATGTTCCGTAGATTTGTCGGGCAGGTTTACTCAAGCAGCCTGTGCAGTTGCTGGATGTGCACCGCATGGGGCGCGCGGGGTTGGTGAGCCGCCAATCTGGCGACCAGGGCAGTGAGATGGGGTGCCGCCACCGAGTGACCCTGGACAAGGTCGTAATTGTTCATAGGCGAGAGCGATACGGCTTGTCCGGGCGCCACGAAGGCATGTTCCAGGTCGGTGTGTTTGCTTACTGTGGTGCCTGCCATGGCGTACAGAACATGTTGCGCCGGGCGCGGGAAACGCTCTTGTGGCGCGCGAGATTCGTCATGGGCGCTGACAACAATGGTCCCTCGTACCCCCAGTTGTGCAATCAGGGCGTCGAGCACCCGGTCACGCGGACCGCTGAGGCTCAGATTTAATACGGTGGGCTGAAACGCCAAAGCCGCCTCCAGGGCCAAAGCCAGGGTTAACGTATTGCACATACCCTGACCGTCAGCAGCTTCCCAACAGCCGCGCACGTGTTGTACTTCTGCGTCCGGAGCCAGACCGTGCACCAGCCCGTCGGCGCCCCTGGCGGCAATCAGGCCCAGCACGGCCGTACCGTGGCGCTCCGCCTGATCATCCCGCATAGCCGGCACGTAGTCCTGATAGCGGATGCGGGAACCCATGAGATCGCGGTGCGACAGATCCACGCCGGTATCGATAATTGAAATGCGGGTGCCCGCGCCGGTTCCTGCCAGGGGTAAGCCGCCATGCATAGTTGGGTTATCAGACGACGAATTGGCGCGAGCAGATGGGTTTGCCTGCAATGTGTAGGTATTGAATGGCTGGGTCCATTTTATCCTGGGGTCTTGATCAAGTCGGGCACGTGTGGCCTGGTCAATCGGCTCAATAACAAAACAGTGCACCCCCAGGCTGCGCAATGGCCAGGCCTGTACCACGGCGGTGTTGTAGTCTCTAGCGATAGTATTCGCGTAACGCTGCAGAATCGGATCTGCGGCATAAGCGATGGGGGCGCCGTAACCTGGCGCGTCCACGAAGCTGCGCAGCCGGGTGGGGCGCGGATCGTCAATCACAACCAGCAGCGCATCTGCCGGTATAGCGGCAGGCGGCGGCGGTTGGCTGACGCAGCCTGCGAGCAGCACGGTGATGCAGATCAGCCACAGTGTTTGCCCAGGCCGGTTCACCTGTGCGGGCCTGTTCATGGTGGCGTCACCACCTGGAGCAGTCGGACGCGCGGGTCCTCCTCCAGCTTCTGCCGGGTGGCTGCTGTCATGCTGTTTGGATCAACGTCGATGGTGTACGCCGCCGGATAGCTGTGCAGTACGGTGATGTCAAATTCAGACGCAATTGTCTGCATATCTGCGGTATTTCCCAGGATCACGCGAACCACCACATGTGAGTAACTCACCGGCGGCTCAGTCAGCGTTCTGTATTGGGCATCCTCGCGTGGCATGTATATGGTCAGGGTTATCAGCAAGGCCACGAGCGCGCCACCCGCGAAAACAGATTGGGCTAGACGGGGGAGTCGGGGCCGCTGCAAATGCGTTGCAAAAGTTGTGAAATCCTGCGGTGCTGTTTTGCGCTGGGCCTGCATGTTCGCCTGCCACAGACGCTCGGTGTTGACTCTGGCAGCCAGTTCCGGGTCTTTGGCCATGGCGGTTTCGAATGCAGCCCGGGCTTCAGCATCCAGGTGACCGTTCAGGTAATCGGTGATGCTTGCATCAAAATCCATGGGCACTACCCAGTAGTTTGTGCAGTTTACGGCGCGCGTGATGCAAACGTGTTTTGACGGTATTTTGTGGACAACCCGCAATGTTGGCGATTTCCTGCATGGATAAGCCTTCAAAGTACGCCAGTTCAACCACCAGGCGGTGGCGGGGTGCTAAGCGACGCAGTGCTCGCTCGATATCCCTCGCGGAGTCGATGGATGTTGTTTGCGCATCGGTATGCAGCATTGTTTCGTCAACGTCGGTCGCAGGCAGGCGTGCTGCCTGTCGGACCATTTTCAGGCAGGTGCGGTAGCCGATTGAAAATACCCAACTGGAGACCCGGGAAGTTCCTCGGTATTGATGCGCATATCGCCAGACTTTGTGCATGACGTCGTTGTAGGCTTCTTGCAACAGTTCCGCGTCCTGTGTCAGACGACGCAAGAAGGGGGTTAATCGATGTTGGTAGCGATGGTAGAACGTTTCCATGGCTGTTTCGTCTCGTTCCTCAGCAATAGCGCGCAGCAGGCGCTGATCGACAACGTCATCCTGTTGTCGTTGGTCTGTGGTAGTTGCCGCTGTCGGCGTGTCAGTCAGTGTTTGCACCAGGGTAAGAGTGACCTCCGCGGCAAAAGGTTCATTTTTTCAGTTCAGGGACCCTGATCAAAATCGCTGATATCGGCGGGGTCAGGCAGTTTGATTTCCAGGGGCGGGCAGTGGGCAGGATGTGGGGCTGCCGGCCGGGGGGTAATTGGGCCAACGAGTTCAACAAAAACTCCATCCGGATCGAGTGCATGCACAATCGCCATGGCGTCAGCGTCCGTGCCGCTGCAGCAGGGTGCTATCTCAGATAGAAATTCCACGCCCTGGCCCTGCAGTATGCCTACCGCGCGCTCCATATCGGCCACAACGACAGCAATCCTGTGGATGCCGATACGATTGATGGGTGCCGGGTAAGGCGGTTCGGGATTGAACGGCGTTAACCACTGTAGCAGGCGCAGCTGGTGTTGATCACCGCGCGCCAGAGCAATATCTGCACCGACGTATTCAAAGGGCGCATCCAGACCGTAAGCACGGGCTTCCGCTAAGCTGCTGCGCCGTTGGGGGATGGGTGTTACCTGGGTGTAGCCGAGACGCCGGTAAAAATCCAGCGAAGCCTCCAGATCGCTGACGTTGATGCCAATATAGGGCATGGCAATCACGTGGGCGCTGCTGGCGCCTGCTTCGGCCGGAGCCTGGTAGGCAGGGTCTTCCATGAGCTTGTACAGCACCCCATCAACGTCGCGGAAAAATGCAAATCGCTCGCCCACTTCACCGTATGGCGCAGAAAGAAATTCGACGCCCTGGCCCAGCAGGAAAGCGTAGTCTGCATCCAGATCCGTTGTCAGCATGGCGGCGTAAGCCATGCCCAGATGGTTAGGCAACTCATAAGGTGGGTCATCGTTGAAAGGCGTTTTGAACTGCAACAGGTCGATGTTGACGGTATTCAGGCTGCCGGGAATATCGATAACCGCCCCTTTAACCAGCTCATACTGGCACAGGTCGAACATTCCCAGCGCGCGCGCCATGACATGGGTGTTGGTCAGCGGAAAACCGCTGCGGCCGGTGGTATAGCCGAGCAGCTGGTAAAATGACCAGGCGCGATCAAAGTCCGGCGTGTGGGTGGCGAAGTGCACCCGGGCAACCAGGCCGATATCCTGATCGGATGTATATTCCACGCCGGCGCCGAACCCGAGCTGGGGTGGTGGGCTGTAATCTGCTGGTTGGGTGGCGTCGCTGACAGGTGGGTCTGCCTCACTGCCGGAATCTTGTGTGGCGCAACCGCACAGCAGCGCAAACGTCAAAACGTAAAACCATGGGTGCATGTTGTGCCTCGCCGATCAGATGTGTGCAGAATTCTCCCCCGTTCAACGATACTATACGGATTGTGTCTGCGTCCACGTCAGTCCCGGGTTCAGGTGGCAGGAGTGGCGTCCACCACAAGGCTGCGCTGGTAGCCCAGATGCAGTTTGTCGTCCACGCTGCGCATCTCTAACTCAAGCTTATCGCCGGGTTGTAAATAACGGACTGCCCGCTGGGTTTTAACCAGCTTGTTACGGCGGCGTTTGTCCCGGGTGAAATTCAGTAGAATAGCCAGGCCGACTCGCGGTGTCGCATTGAGGATAACCCCGCCCGGGGTGCCGGTGAGTAACATGTCGCCTTGCCTCACATCGGTAAAGGCCGCCAGTTCGGTCAGTGTTGCGGCCGGCTTGAAGATCAGCTGGTCGGTTGTAGCGTCCTGTCGGACTTCGCCGTTGACCCGCAGCGTGAGATGCAAGTTGTCCAACAGTGGTGCCTCGTCAGCATCCAACAGATAGAGGATGGGGCCGGTCGGGCAGAACGTGCGT
>JBCCUW010000412.1:0-4273 GCA_039196385.1 Pseudomonadota bacterium | reverse complement strand
GTTATCGGGGGTCCATACCTTAAGCTCACGCATCTGCGCCACACTGGTCGCCGCTTCCTGGGTCATCGGATAAGCAAAACCCACCTCGGCAAAACCGAAGCCGACAAACTTTTTCTTGTGCAAACCGGTCATCAGCTGTTCATCCAGAGCCGCCCGAACATGATCCACTTCGTCGTTATTCCGGAACATCAATGGCAGGTTATACAGAACAATATCGGGATACGTTTGCACCAGACCACCCGCGGTCAGAACCGCCCCGTGCAGCTGACCGACCCGGATTTTGCGCAGCACGGCTTTGTCGTCCCCCATCACCCCACCCGGGTAGATTTTGAACTTTACCTCACCATCGGTTTCCGCCTCGATTGCCCGGGTGCTGTCGCGCAGTACCTTCATCCACCCCGAACCTTCGGGTGAAAGCGTGGCAATCTTAAACGTGACCGCGTGAGCGGCAGGCGCCAGTAAAAAGGCGACCAGCAGACCGAGAAGTTGGTAATGCTGCTTAAAAATACTCATCGGCAGACTCCAGAAGTACATGCGCTTGCTCCTGCGCAACAGTGTTCATTAATGTTAGACCAGGTTGTCGGGGTTCGGCGTCAACGACCTCGGTTAACAGCCGATCGTGCAGCTCGCGGTCAAAGACCAGACGCGCATATTGATCAGCAAAAGCGACCTTGGCCAGCAAATTTGCCCCATTTGAATACTCAATAGCCCGTTCAAAGTATGCCCTGCCTGCTTCAGGATTGCCGCCCAATGACGGGGGAAACAGGGTTTCGAAAATACCCAGGTAAAGAAAGACACCCCCATTCTCGTAATCCGGCTGCAGTTCGCTGGTGCGCAACATCAGCGATTTTACCCGGCTGAGATCCGCAATGGCGCTGAAATCGCTGCTGTTGGCCTGAATCCAGCCCGCCCAGCTGGTGGCCAGAGCGTACATGACCGGTACATCTTTGACCCGCCGTTGTTCGAGCCATTGGGTGAAGTCTTTGTATTTGCGGGTGGACAAATCACAGCCGTCACGCAGGCTCAGACAGGTAGCCTGCAGGGCTTGCTGCCGAGCTTTTTCGTGCAGCAATAGGGCACGATCTTCATCCGCCACAAAGGCGGAAGCGTAGGCAGAATGCAGGGTTGCGGACTGACGCAGCAAAAAGGCGTCATCCGGTGAACGGCTGACCAGACTGTCAATCAGTATGAGGTAGGCCGGCGCGCCATCGCGCACCATGGCCAGATCTTCGTTGTCGAGAATGGCAGCGGCCAGATCTTCGGCAAAACCCTGGGTTACTGAACTCACCAGACTGCCACACCCGGAAACCAGTGTGATCGAGCAGCCCAATAGTAGAGAGTTTAAAATACGCTTCAATTCAATCATTTTCATGCTGCGGCGCATTTAAACCATGGCGCGCGGCTAAATCAACCGCGCGACAACCGCCGGCGTTTACTGCACGTTGTTTTTTACGCTTTCGAGCAAAGCTTCAAAGGGCGGCCGATCAACATATCCGCGCACCGCATACTTGGCTTTGATGGCCCCATCTGCGCCGATCAACAATATGCCGGGATGGGGAATACCGTAAGCCGGATGATCTTCATCATATTCTTCGTTGCGAATACCCAGCGCGTTCACATGCTGCGCGTCAACATCCTGCAACAGCGGATAGCCAAGGCTTTCCTCACCGTGAAATTCCGCCAGAATTTCCAGACTGTCATAGGTCATGCCGGCCACGTTAACTCCCAGCGCAGCAAATTGTTCCCGATACGCCTCCAGTTGCACGAACTGGTGTTTGCAGTAGGGTCACCAGTCTGCTGAGCGGTTAAGAAACAGCAACAGCCCCTGTTCACCCGCCAGGCTGGCCAGGTTCTGAGAGGCGCCTGCCTGATCCTGTGCCTGCAACACCGGCATGCTGGACCCGATCGCGGGGCCCCATTGCGCCGCATAATCCGCCGCAAGCGCCGTGCCACTTGCCATACTCAGTAGCAAGCAGGCAAAACCGAGTCTTAACCGCTTAACTGTCATACGTTGAGTCACCTGTCTATTTTGATCTGTTCCGGGCTTTTTGTTCAGCCATTCACACGTTGGATTGCAGCGGCACAGTGTCATCCTGATTCACGCCCCCAAGCGTCGCAGCACTTGTTGGCGGCGTATTCTGCGGGTTAAGCAGACTGATCCGATTTAATTCCAGGCCCGCCAGACTTTGCTCCAGCATCTTGCGCAATTTTTTAGGCTTATAAGCGAAACAATTACTGCTCAACCGCAAAATGCGCTTGTCCATTTTGTCAATCTGCTCCTGAATATACTGCATCGCCCGGCCATCCGTTTTGTAGCGTTTGTCCAGCTGCCGCTGACTCCGCGCCAGCCCCATCAGGCCACGCCGCATGCGTAGCGTGTCGAGCAATTTATCCATGTACCAAAGCTGCGATTTACTCCTATCAGACAACCCCGGACGTAAAAGTTCCATCTGATGTGCTGACGCCTGTACCCAGACGCACATTTTTGCATGCCGCTTGGCCAACCAGCGACGCTGGTCCGCTGTCTCCCCCAGGCCATCAAGTTCCCGCGCCATACGGTAAGCCTTGCGGTAGCTGCGGGTGATTCGTTTGACCAGCAACTCATTGTCGATATCGCGAAACAGTTCGACCTGCCGCCAGAAATGGCTGTCCCGTGCAAACAGCTCGTTCAATGCATCCCAGGTGACCGCGCCATTGTCAGGCAGGTGTCGCGAGGTGAACAACATCGCTTGAGCGTCCAACTCGTCCTGCGCCAGCGATGCCAGGCGCAAAGCCAGCCGCCGGGCTGACGCCACATCGGCTAACTGCTCAGTCTGTTGCACCAGGTCCTCAATGTGCTGATGCACGGCAGCTGAGCTGTTGGCGATATGCTCAACGCCAATCAGTGACCACATACTGGCGAGCCGCCGGCTGTCTCTGGCCAGCAGACTTTCGGCATATACAGTATGCATTTCCGGTTGGTGTGGCGGTGTTGGGGCATCCTGGGGGCGCGCCACGGGTGCATGATGGGCGTCACATTCGGCCAGGTAGCGCAGGCAACGGTTATTGATCTGCAAACTGTAGCTGACAACAAAATCAACCAGACGCACTGCTCAACCCCCCGGAAGACAACTGAGTGCAAGGACCGGATATGCTAGCGTTTTATCCCTGCAGATGCGAGCGTGCTAGTATGGGCGATCCGTCGAACTGGAGTCCCCTGTGGCACAAGATCTGGTCCTCGTAGAGCGTTCGGAAGGTGTTAGTATCGTGACCCTGAACCGTCCTGAAGCCCTGAATGCGCTGTCCGCCGCCCTGCGCAATCGCATCAGCGATGTATTCCTGGAACTCTCCACGGACGACAGCGTGGAAGTGATTATTCTAACCGGGGCCGGACGCGCTTTTACCGTGGGGCTGGACTTGAAAGAGCTGGGTGGTGAACAGGCTCCGGATGCCACGCTGTCCAGCCGGGATCTGGGCCAGGCCATCGTCGAAGTCGGCAAGCCGGTGATTGGCGCCATTAACGGCTTTGCGATCACCGGAGGCTTTGAAATTGCCCTGATGTGCGACTTTCTGATTGCGAGCCCCAACGCCCGATTTGCCGATACGCATGCCCGCGTGGGTGTGGTACCAGGCTGGGGTCTGTCGCAACGCCTGCCGCGCTTGATTGGCATTAACCGGGCGAAAGAACTGAGCCTGACCGGAAACTATCTCGATGCCGAAACCGCCTGTGCCTGGGGCCTGGTTAACCGGGTGGTGCCAGCGGAAGAGCTACTCCCTACCTGCAAGCAGCTGGCGAACGATATTCTTACCACCGATCCAACCACCCGCAACAGTATGCGCCGTATTATGGATGAGGGTTGGCATACGGATCTGTCCAGTGGGCTGCAGATAGAGGACGAGGCCAACCGCGCACACGCCCGGCGCGAGGTCAGCGCTGACAAGGTCGCGGCAAGGCGGGCCCAGATTCAGGACCGCGGTCGCCACCAGTCCGGCAGCTAGGCATAAAGACAGCGCCACGCGCCCAAGAGACCGGGCACCTCATCGCCGACCAGATAAAGGGGAATGTCCGCCACGTATTCGCTCATTTCACCACGTTCCTCAAAGCGTCGGCGTAGCGGGCTGGATAGGACAAAGTCGCGCATCTGCGGCAATATCCCACCGCTGAGGTAAACGCCACCCACAGCGGTTACCAGCAACGCCAGATTACCCGCAGCGCTGCCCAGCAGGCCGCAGAAGCTCTCCAACGTCTGGTGACACACCGGATCTTCCAGACTCTGCCCCAGAGTACTGATCT
>JBCCUW010000411.1:0-4277 GCA_039196385.1 Pseudomonadota bacterium | reverse complement strand
CAGCCTGAATCTGTTTACGCAACGCGTCCGGCGCCGGTTTGGTAAAAGTCGGCTTGGCGTAGCGTTTAAACGTCACTTCAGGCAGACGTTCGGCTAACAATTCTTCCAGCCTGTCTATCAGCACGTTGCCGCGCGGCTTGGAAATATCCAGAAACGCGACATTACCCGTAATCGCTGCAGGACGCGGTGTAATGCTCCGCGTGACCGGCACCGACTCATTCGTGGGGTCCATAATCGTGGTCATATCTCAATCACCTGGTTAAAGCTCATCTATTTTACGCGACACGGAGATTGAGCCTATTTCTCCTGTCGCCCAGCCATGAAAAGCGCCGGAGAATTTACCGGCTTCAGCACCGGCCACCACAATGTGGATATCTTCGTCACTTTTGAATTTGGGTAGCGGTCGAGCCAGTTCTTCTGCAGACATGCCTGCCGCAAGTTTTGCCGGAAAGCCGGTGCCGGAAACGTCATTGGCCACCAGTTCACTGATCGGGCGGGAAGTGACTTCCTGAATGCGCTGGCGTAGATCCGCCTTGGTGTAGTTATCCCGCATCAGCGTATCAACATGTTCCGGCACCACCACCAGCAGGCAGTCTGTGGCGTAGTGCGCTTTGGGATTGAAAGCTGATTCAAGGCACAGTCCCATCGTACCGGCCAGCGCTGCTGCAGAACGGGAGTCCTGGTCGACAATCAGCGATGGTCCACTGGACATGGTAAAAATAGTCACCACTGAATCTTCCGCCTGAAAGCCGCGCTCAACATGCAGCGGTGTCCAGGGATTACGTTCCTCCCATTCCGCAAAACACATGGTGAATTTCATCGGGTTACCTAACGTGGAGCGTTCCGTGCCACCGGGTATAGCGCCACCCAGGTTGCGAATCAGCAGGCGCACCGCTCGCCCAATGGTGGCATTGGCGCGATTACCCTGACCCAGTGCGCCCAGCTTCATGTTCATGCCAATCTGCTCGCGAATCGGGCCATTCACCACAATCACCGGGCTGGCGCCCATGGTGGTCGCCATCACGCCATGAATGTTGTACTCATCGGTACAAATCGCCTGCACCACGGTGTTGATCACCGGCATGTATTCGGGTTTGCAACCCGCCATCACCGCGTTGATGGCCACCTTTTCCACGGTGACCTCACCCATATTGGGCGGCATGACAGCCAGCACTTCCTGCGGATCACGGCGGGTGCCGGATAACATGCGCAACACCCGCTCGGGTGTCGGCGGTACCAGCGGCAGGCCATCCGAGAAGCCCTGGTCGAACATGAATTCAACCTCATCGTCGGCACTGCCGATATCAATCCGTCTGGCCCGCAGAGGGCTGTTCTCCGCCTCTGCCTGCAGCCGTTCTGCAATCAAGGGATCTACCGACAGAGAGCCGCATCCCGGACGCCAGGCAGGCAGGCTGTCCCAGTCCAGTGTGGTCGCTGCACCCACCTGCCCGTTCAGCTCATCACTCAGGGCCTGCCACTCTTCGCGGACAAAACCGACCAACGTTTTCAGCGGCTGACCGTCCGCGTCGGTCCAGAACAGCGTGGGCACGGTGTCGATATCCGTGGCAAAAGAAACTTTCAGTGAAGAGTCGTCCAGAATGGAGAAAGGCGGCGCAAATTCTTGTTCTAAAACAGCATTTCCCGCTTCAGTCTGACCCAGCACATGCACATCCACATGCTCGCTCAGAGCAGCATGCATAGCGCCCAGCACCGGCATAACCTCACGGCAGGTGGGGCAATCTTCCTTAACGAAACACACCAATGTCTGCCGCTTCCCCGGGAAACTGACCGCTTCCCCACGGCTGTTATGCAGCGAAAATGGTACAACCATCATGTGCTGTTCTCTTCCCTCAACTTGAGTTCTATAGTCTATACCGAGTACAGTTTTTGTTTCGCTATTATTTTTTGAGGTTAACCATGGCTGAAGTTGATGATTTTCGCGCTGAAGTAGCCGGCTGGCTGCAGGACAATTGTCCGGAAGGCGCTCGCGGGCCAGGTCAAATCCCGAATGGTTCCAGCAAGATCACCCTGGAACCGGATGTCGCCTTGTGGCTCGAACGCTGCGCAGAACGCGGATTTACCGTGCCTACCTGGCCCAAAGAGTACGGTGGCGCGGGTCTCAGCCCGGTATTTGCCAAAGTTCTGTACGAAGAAATGGGCGCCATCCACGCCCGCTCGCCACTGGTTGGCATGGGCACGTCCATGATCGGTCCCACGCTGCTCGAATACGGTACGGATGAACAGAAGGCACGCCATATCCCCAAAATCGCCAGGGGTGAAGTGCAATGGTGTCAGGGTTACTCGGAACCCAACGCGGGTTCCGACCTGGCTGCACTGTCGACGAAAGCAGAAGATAAGGGTGACCATTTTCTGATTAACGGGCAGAAAATCTGGACCTCGGGTGCGGCCACCGCTGACTGGATGTTTATCCTGGTCCGCACAGATCCAGATGCACCCAAACATGAAGGCATCAGCTTCATGATGCTGACCATGGACCAGCCTGGCGTGACAACCAAGCCCATTCGACTGATCTCCGGCTCATCACCGTTTTGCGAAACGTTTTTTGATGACGCGGTGGCTAAAAAAGAAGATCTGGTCAGCGAGCTGAACAAAGGCTGGACGGTCGGCAAGCGGCTGCTGCAATTCGAACGTTCCGGCATTGGCGGCCTTGGCGGCGGGGCCCGCGCCGCTTCCCCAGGCGCCGGTCTGGTCCGCATCGCCAAAGAATATGTCGGTGAAGAAGACGGCAAAATTGCCGACATTGGTCTGCGGCGTAAGGTCACCAACCTGAACATGAACCGCGCCGCCTTTCAAATGACCGCCCAGCGCGCAAACGAAGAAAACAAATCGGGTACGCCGGGTGCGGCCACCTCCATCTTCAAACTGTTTGGTGCTGCCCTGCAGCAGGACGGTGCAGAACTGAAGCGGGAACTCATGGGCTTCCGTGGACTTGGCGCCCATGAGGAAATTGGCTTCACTCCGGAAGAGTTGGTGGCCACCGAAGAATGGCTGCACCTGCGCACCACTACCATCTATGGCGGCAGCAACGAAATTCAGGCCAACATCATCGCCAAGCGGGTATTGGGATTACCGGAATAAGTGCATAAACCACTGAACACCAGGAGCTGAACATGGCACAGGTTGAAGGTTTTCAAACGATTGAGGTTGACAGTTTAACGCCGCATATCGGCGCTGAGATCCACGGTGTGGACCTGTCGCAACCGCTGAGCAACGAGCAATTCAGCGAAATCTATCAGGCCTGGCTGGACTGGAAAGTGGTGGTGTTTCGCGATCAGCATATCGATCGCGAACAACACAAAGCGTTCGGTCGCAAGTTCGGCACATTACATGTACATCCCATGCAGCACAGCTACGGTGGCGACCCGGAGATTCTAACGGTGAAGACCACCAAAGAGTCTGCTTACACCGCCGGTGACGCCTGGCACACGGATGTCACCTGTGACGAAATCCCTCCTCTGGGATCCATGTTGTACATTAAAGAAACCCCTGCCCGAGGTGGTGGCGACACCATGTACGCAGACATGTACATGGCGTACGAATTGCTCAGCGACACCATGAAAGAACTGCTGAGCAACCTCACGGCAGTACATGACGGTGCGCTGCCATACATGGGCGGCTACGGCGTGGCGCCACCCAGTGGCGAAAAGTACCCACGTAACGAACATCCCGTAATTGTTTCCCATCCGGAAACCGGCAAAAAACTGCTGTACGTGAACAGCGGCTTTACCTCGCACATTAAAGGCATGCGCGTATGGGAAAGTAAGGCATTGCTTGGTGCGCTCTTCGATCACATCAGCAAAACCCCGCGTTTAACCTGCCGTGTTGAATGGCAGCCCAATACGCTGACCTTCTGGGATAACCGCTGCACTCAACACCATGCCGTCTGGGACTATTGGCCTGACTCACGCTATGGTGAACGCGTTTCCATCCTGGGTAACGAACGCCCGGCGGCTTAACCCGTCGAGGTTCGCAGGCTGGCCTGAATCTCCTGCATCTTGCTGCGATTGAGCTGATAACCCCTGAAGCAGATCACGCCTGGCAGCGCCAACAGGCCGATCACCGGTCCGGCAATGACCGCCAGTTGCAGCAGGGTATCCGGGGGAATATCCGCCGCCGTGCGAATTTCACTACCGGTTGGCCAGCTGATCCACTCCAACACCAGGCCGGCCATGAGCGTGCCCAGACCAGCAGAACACTTGTTGGCAAATGCAGAAGCACCAAAAAACACGCCTTCCTGGCGCCTGCCTGTGTCCAGT
>JBCCUW010000410.1:0-4295 GCA_039196385.1 Pseudomonadota bacterium | reverse complement strand
CCCGTTTCGAGAGCGGTCAACGCCTGTTGTGTAAAATTGCTGATCTCTTCTTCGGTAAGGGTGGCGGTTTGACTCTGCAACGTCAAGCCTATTGCGAGACTTTTTTCATTAGAATCAATACCTTTGCCCTCATATACATCAAATAACCTGAAGTCAACCAGGATGCCGCCGAGGGTGTCACGAACCAGTTTTTCCACCTGTTTTGCGTCTATTTTCTTGTCAAGAACCACCGCAAAATCACGCCGCACGCTGGGGTAGCGAGACACTCCGCTGAAAACCCGGCGCGGTTTCATCAGCGCCGTTTCGGCCAGCAGTTCAAAAATGTAAAGACCTTCCATACCCAGGCGCTGTTCAATTTCGGGATGCAGCCTACCAAGACGACCAACGGTTACCCCATCCACACTGAGTTCAGCGCTCTGGCCAGGGTGTAACACCTTGTCAGACGCACGGGTAAACTGTGCTGTCTGGATGCCTGCCCACTCAAGCAGATTGTCCACCAAACCTTTGATGTCAAAGTAGTCCACAACCGCATCGTTGGCATGCCAGGCTTGTTGCTGACGTTGTCCCCACAGCAAACCGCTCAAGATCAGCGGCTGGGTCAGACCGTCCGGCGCGGGACGAAACACCGAACCCAACTCAAAAATCCCCACCCGATCCTGCTGGCGGGCTCGATTAGCCTGGGCCACATCCACCAACCCTGGTAGCAGGTTCGTGCGCATCACGGATTGTTCCGATGACATGGGATTGGCCAGAGTGGCGACCAAAGCTTGGGGATCCAGCAGGTCCTGCAGTCCAGGTTCAACAAAACTGTAAGTGATCACTTCCTGCAAGCCCAGCCCTGCGAGGTGTTTTTTTAGCTCCGCTTCAGGGTGCGTCTCAATATCAATTTTACTTAAACTAAGTTCTGTAAGTGGTTGTTTTACAGGGATATTATTGTACCCGTAGATGCGACAGATCTCTTCAACTAGATCTGCTTCCAGGGCAATGTCGAAACGGTGGCTGGGCGAACTGATTGTCCATTCAATGCCTTCCGGCGTATCGACGCGCTGTTGTACAACAAAGTCCAACCGATTGAATGCGGCATCAACATCCGCTGCGTCAATCGTGACCCCTAGAAGTTCCACCAGACGCCGTTGCCGCATTGTCACTGTATGCTCCGTGGGCATTTCCTCAGCAACCGTGGTTTCCACGACCGGTCCAGCAGTACCACCGACAATCTCCAGCAGTAGCTGCGTTGCCCGCTCTATGGCGTCACGTTGCAAACGGTAGTCCACACCACGTTCGTATCGATGGGATGCATCTGTGTGCAGGCCATAACGACGCGCGGTTCCGGCAATCGCCAGCGGCGCGAAAAATGCACTTTCAAGAAATACATCGGCCGTATCCACCTGCACACCACTGCGCTCACCCCCCATGACCCCGGCCATGGCGACCGGACCGCTGGCGTCTGTGATCAATAAAGTCTGGGCGTCCAGCACCACTTCCTGGCCATCCAGCAGGGTCAGCTTATCCGTGCCATGCTCTGCCGCCCGGCGCACAACGATCCCGCCACTGAGTTGGCCCAGGTCAAAAGCATGCATGGGCTGGCCCAGCTCAATCAACACGTAGTTGGTCACATCAACAACCGCATCAATGCTGCGCAAGCCACAGCGACGCAACCGCTCCTTCATCCAAAGTGGCGTAGGCCGGGTCACGTCAATCCCGCGGATCACCCTGCCCACATAATTGGGACAACCATCTGCATCCTGCAGCGTGACCGGAAAGGTCGCGTCATGACTGGCAGGGACTGGCGGTATATCCGGAAAGTTAACCGGCAGGTTGTTCAGCACGCCAACCTCCCGCGCCAGGCCTTTCAGGCTCAAACAGTCGCCTCGATTCGGGGTCAGGTCGAGGTCAACCGACACGTCACTTAAGGCCATCACCTCTCGCAGGTCCGTCCCCGCCGCCCAGGATTCAGGTAACTCCAGAATACCTTCGTGATCATCACCCAGACCCAGTTCCCTGGCGCTGCATAACATGCCAAACGACTCCACACCGCGCAGCTTGGCTTTCTTGATCTTGAAGTTATCCGGGAGTACAGCACCCACCCGGGCAAAAGCCACCACCAGCCCCGCACGCACATTGGGCGCGCCACAGATCACCTGGTATGTGTCCTGACCATCCTGCACAGTGCACAAGGTCAGCTTGTCCGCATTGGGATGTTGCTCACAGGCACTGACCTCAGCGACCACTACACCGCTGAACTCCGCACCCACCGGTTCAACACCATCAACTTCCAGTCCCGCCATGGTGAGCTGTTCCAATAGCGCTTCGCGCGCCAAAGCAGGATCGACCCACTCACGCAGCCATGTTTCACTGAATTTCATGGTAATGCTCCTTGGATCTAGTTGAACTGGCGCAGGAAGCGCACGTCGTTTTCAAAGAACAGGCGCAAGTCGTCCACTTCATACAACAACATGGCCAGGCGGTCGCCGCCAAAACCAAAAGCGAAACCGGAGTATTCTTCAGCATCAATACCCGACATATTCAGCACATTCGGGTGCACCAGACCACAGCCCATCACCTCCAGCCAGCCGGTATGACTGCATACCCGACAACCGCTGCCGCCACAGTTCACACACTGCACGTCCACTTCCGCTGACGGTTCAGTAAACGGGAAATAAGACGGGCGGAAGCGCACCGCCAGATCCTTCTCAAAGAAACGCTGCAGAAACTCGATAACGGTGCCTTTAAGGTCTGCAAAGCTGATGCCCCGATCCACCACCAGGCCTTCAACCTGATGAAACATCGGACTGTGGGTCAGGTCGGAATCCCGCCGATACACCCGACCCGGACAGATGACGCGAATGGGTGGCTCACGGGTTTCCATGGTATGCACCTGGCTGGGCGACGTATGGGTGCGCAACAGGGTGCCATCCGCAAAGTAGAAGGTGTCATGCATGGCTCGCGCCGGATGGTGCTGCGGAATATTCAGCGCTTCAAAATTGTAGTAGTCGTTCTCAATTTCCGGGCCGGTCACCACGTCATATCCCGCACCACTGAAAATATCTTCGATTCGCTGCATGGCCTGGGTGACGGGATGCAGACCACCGGGACTCTGCTGACGCCCGGGCAGGGTAATATCTACCGACTGCTCCTGCAGATCTTTCGCCAGCTGTTGTTGCGCCAACGCAGCTTTGCGTTCTTCCAGCAAAGCCTGCACGGCCACTTTGGCTTCGTTAATGCGGGCTCCGGCCGCAGGTCGCTCCGCTGCGTCGAGCTGCCCAAGCCCCTTTAACAGACCCGTGAGCTCACCCTTCTTGCCCAGATAAGCGACTCTGACCTCGTCCAGACGACGCAGATCAGCGGCGTCTGCAACCGCGATGCGGGCTTGTTCGAGAATTGATTCTAAATCCATGCTGATGTCCTAAAACTCTCTGTCACAAAAAAGGGAAGATGCCTGTGAGGTTCTTCCCTTTCATGCTGTCAGCAAGCTAAATTCCACAAGCTAACGGGAAGCACCTGTTTAAGGTCTCCCGGAAGCCGGTCTGACGGAAATGTGTTATGCCGCTTGCGCGGAAGCTGCAGCTTTGGCTTTTTCGGCTAAAGCGGCAAAAGCTTCCTTTTCGTGCATGGCAATATCAGCCAGCACTTTGCGATCCACTTCTATCCCAGCCTCCTTGAGACCGGCGATAAAGCGGCTGTAGGACAACCCGTGTTCGCGGGCTGCGGCGTTGATGCGCACAATCCACAACTGGCGGAACTGGCGCTTGCGCTGACGACGATCGCGATAGGCATACTGGCCCGCTTTGATAACCGCCTGTTTGGCTACGCGAAACGTGCGGCTGCGCGCACCGTAATAACCCCGCGCGGATTTAAGTACCTTTTTGCGCCGTGCACGAGACGCCACACTGCGTTTAATTCTAGGCATGGTCTATCTCCTATCGGGCTTTGGTGGGTAACATGCGCCGCAACGCAGGCACATCAGCTTTGGCCACGGCGTCGTAACCGCGCAGCTGACGCTTTCGCTTCGGGGCTTTCTTGGTCAGAATATGATTGCGATTTGTTTTGCGGTGTTTATAACCACTACTCGTCGCGCGAAACCGCTTGGCAGCTCCGCGATTGGTTTTCATCTTTGGCATCAGCCAATCTCCACGCTATTGCTAAATTTAGATCAAACTCACTCGATGCTGGACATTGAGGTGGGCTCTACAGCCCTTTCTCTTATTCTTGTTATTTTTTCTTCTTTTTGGGTGCGAGGACCATGATCACCTGCCGCCCTTCAAACCGTAAATCGACGGCCAGAGACCGGCGGG
>JBCCUW010000409.1:0-4295 GCA_039196385.1 Pseudomonadota bacterium | reverse complement strand
CGTCCAGAATTTCGTTGGACTCTTTCCACCCGGTAATGGAGGTCAGGCTGTATTCGCCCAGCTCCCAGTTCATTTCCAGGGTGGCCCCAAACTGTTCAATCTCATTGATGAACGGTTGGGCGCTGTAAGAGTATTTGTAGCCGTTTTCTTCGCCGATCAGGTAACCCTGGCTGGCGCAGCCGATGTCATTGACCCAGCCGTTGAGCGGGGCGAATACAGCACTGTAGGCGTCGCAGAAGTTGCCGCCGTTCGCTAATGAAGCGCCGATGGCGCCGCCGATGGCCACTGGTGCCGGCACACCCATGCCAAGCTGCCCGAACATCGCTGCAGTGATGGGTCCCGGATCACGGGTAGGCAAAGTTAAATTGGTGGGTGTCGACAGGACGGATTCATCGTTGCCGTACTCAAGAGTCAACAAGGCTTCAAAGCTGTCTGTTGGATTCCACAGGAAAGAAGCATAGGCGTTGAGCGTGTCTTCACCATCAATCTGGTCACCGGTGCCGTCGATAAAGCCGGTATTCACATCGAAGGTTGCTTCCTCCTGGAAACCATCACCTTTGTCCAGGAAAGCGGCAACTTTCACGGCCAGGGTTTCACTGGCCGCAAAGTTCAGCACCATCCGCAAATCGGTTTCGTTGTAAGAGCCGTAGCGCGCCTGGGTTTTCAAACTGAACTCGCCAGTTGGCCTGGAACGACGCAGGTTCACCACACCAGCGATGGTGTTGCGGCCAAACAGGGTACCTTGTGGGCCACGCAGGATTTCGGCGGATTCAAGATCAAAGGTATCGATCAGCGCGCTGGTGCTGTTGACCAGTGCCACGCCATCCACCACCACGCCTACCGCAGGGTCAAAACTCTTTTCCAGATCACCAAACACGATTCCGCGGATGCCGCCGAACAGGGCGTTACCGGCGTAGGCGTTACGTGCCAGAATGACATTGGGTGTGTATTTGGAAAATTCGCCGATATTGTCGCCGTAGAGGCCTTCAATTTCTTCCGCGTTAAAGGCGGAGATTGCAATGGGTACGTCCTGAATCTGCTCTTCCCGCTTTCGTGCGGTCACCACCAGCTCTTCAATGGCAAATCCCTCTTCCTGGGCGAAGACTGGACTGATGGGAATAACAAGCGTGAGAACTAGGGCGGTGAGCAGGGCAGAATGGAGTTTTTCGTGAGAATTGAACCAGGCGCGCAGGGGCGTGCCGTCGTTACGTGACAAAGCCATATGATAGTCCCCTCCCGACTAATGATATGTGCTGCCGAGTATCTCTTTAGTGGTGGAGGGGGTCAACGTCTATTTTGCTGACGCATTCCCCGCCTTTTTTTCGTGTAACGTCCGTGCTTTTTGCACGTTTATGCCTATTTGTTATGTGTAATTCCCACTTTCTAACCGTTGGTTCTAACGATTAGAGGCTCGACTCGGGCTGTCGTAACGGGTTAACCAGTCAGTCGTGTGGCCGGCTGGCTTGGGCTGGCTTTAACAATCTCCAGCACGCGTACCCACCAGCTTGGTATTAAACTCCATTTCCATACCCTGGGCGGAAACTTTCATGGTCTGGTCCATGGTAAAGCTATCCCGTGTATAGGTGCCGTTACCGTTAATGGTTGCGTTACCCTGATCGGAGCTGCATTGCAGGATCATGGACATCTGTCCGTTGCCGAGTTCGTAGCGCTCCACAGTGCAGGTCTGGCCCGGATCCTGGTCAGCGCCAATCCACTCCTGTGGGTCTTTGGTGAATTGATCTTCGGTAATGCACTGAGTGCCCTCATGATTGCGAGACATACCCATGCCGGACATGGTGGTGGTTGCGGTCACGTTGTACAGCCCAGCGGCTGGTGTGTCTGCGGCAAGGGCGAGTCCGCTGCTGATTAACAGCGCGAAAGCTGCACACAAGCTGGCCACCGTAGAATTGAAACTGCGCTTTAACATCCTTTGTTCCTTATCGATGTGGATTCTTATCAGTTCACTTTAACCTGAGCCGGGTAGTACTGCACGTGCGTACTGCGGGTGTCAGTACTACCCGTTTTTCTCATGGGTCAGCCAAGCGGTCAGAAATAGACGCTCAGTTCCAGACCCACCGTGCGCGGGCGGCTGACCACAAACCGCGGTCGCCCGGGCGTTTCCGCAGCCAACGAACGATTGTCGGCCAGGTTGGCGATCTCATCTGTCAGGTTGCGGGCAAACAGTGTTGCCGTGTACTTTTCGTTCCGCAGTCCCACCCGCAGATTGACCTGTTCGTAAGAATCCCGCACCCGGGGTATGGAGTTAACCAGACTCAGACTTTCGTCGACGTAGCTGATGTCCAGCAGTGCAAAGAAATCCAGTGCTTCAAACACGTTGGGTACAGTGAGGTCTGCCACCAGCGAAGCGGTCCACTCCGGGACAAACTGCAGCGGATCACCGTCGGTGTTTACCGCGCCGCCAAGTACGGTTTCCGTGAATTCCGCATCTGTGTAACCCACATTCACGTGCAGGGCCAGATAGTCAGTGGCCTGGGTGGTGAACTCCAGTTCCACACCCTGGCTTTCTGCTGCGCCAAAGTTGCCTACAAATTGGAAGCCGCACTCCAGCTGTACCGGCTGCTGGATGTCATCGAAATCGATGCTGAAGACAGTGGCATTCAAGCGCGAGCGCTCGCCAAGTTTTGCTTTGATGCCGAGTTCGTAACTGATCAGATCATCTGATTCATAGCTGGAGGTATCGAGCCCGCCCAGCCCCAGGTCGGCCAGATCAGCGGGGCAACCCAGCGAATTGGGGATACTCCCGTTGGCGCCGCCCAGGCGGAAACCTTCCGCTACGGACGCGTAAACCAGTATGTCTTCAGCAGCCTGATACTCGATGCTGCCTTTAAAAATGAAGCCGTCTTCTTCCTGCTCCCCCAGCGTAGCGGGAATGCTGGACAGAGGCGCGTCATCCGCCAGAGGCACGCCGGTGGCCAGACCGGCCTGCTGTTCGCTGAATTTCACTTCGGTGTCGAACCAGCGTACGCCGACGGTTGCGGCCCAGCGATCGGACAACTGGTACGTGCCTTCGCCGAAGAAGCCCAGTTCTTCAATTTCCGTGGGGCGATTCGAAGTGAAGACCAGATCGCCAAACGGCCAGATGTCGGTGACCTCACCGGGAATGCCGGCGGCCACCTGGAAAGCGGCAAAATTATCTTCCAGACCGCTGGCGAAATTACGCGGCTGGAACGCTTCTTCGTCATCCGTATCCTGGTAAAAAGCCCCCAGTACCATATTGAAAGGACCCGCAAAGTCAGAGGTGAAGCGGAATTCCTGAACGGTGGTTTCAAAGTTCAGCGTCTGAAAGATGGGTGAGGCGACCGGCGTCACCGGAATGGTCCCGAACAGTCCAAAGCCGCCGTCAGCCTCTGGCAGCGCCTGCAGAAAATTGATAAACGAACCCGAGCCTTCAAACTCGAACGTCTCGCGGTCGAAATACGAAGTGGCGGACGTAAAGGTGCCCACTGAGGTTTCGTAATTGATGTTCAGGCTGTACAACGTCCACTCATCTTCACCACCTTCGGGGGTGTTAAAGTCACGGACCTGATCAAAATTGTCTGGGTCAGCATCCGCCAGCGGAAACCCGTCCAGTTCGGTTTTTTGATACATAATGCGCGGTGCTATGGATAGGTTGTCAGTCACATCAAACAGAAAAGATGCCTGAAAAGCCTGTGTCGTTTCCTCGTCCACGTCCTCGTTGACGAAATCCGGCGGACCCGCCAGTGTCGCTGGCGCGCCAAGATGGTCGGGTATGGTTCCAACTACACGGTCGAATACCCCAGCCTTGGTTTCGTAAAAACCCGACAGGATCACCGCCGCGCGGTCACTCAATGGGATATTCGTGGAGCCGGAAATTAGGTAGTTCAGGTCATCAGACTCGTCCGTGCTGGATATTCCTGCCCTGACCCGGGCGTCAAACTCCTGGGTATCCGGCTTGCGGGTGATCTGACGGATCGTACCACCGAGTGAGCGCGCCCCGTACAATGTGCCGCTTGGTCCGCGTAACACCTCCACCCGCTCCAGATCCAGAATGCGCGGGTCTATGGTTTCCGTGATAGGTGTGTCATCGATATAAAAGCCGGTTGTGTTTTCCCCGACAATTCCGCGGAGTGAGATTGATCGTCCCGAAAGAATGCCGTCAGTAGCGGCGCCAAAGGATAAATTCGGAATCGTCACGGCGTATTCAAAAAACTCTGTGATGCCGCGATCTTCCAGGTCGTCGCCGGAAATGGCTGAGACACTGATCGGCACGTCCTGCAGCGATTCGGATCGTTTGGTTGCGGTCACCACAATTT
>JBCCUW010000408.1:0-4300 GCA_039196385.1 Pseudomonadota bacterium | reverse complement strand
GCCGTGCCTGTTCCGTACGCAAAAATACGCGGTGGATAAGATCGCGATACTCGTTCAATAGATCCTGAGTGCGTTCAAATCCCAGCAGTTTGGCCAGGGTCGGATTGGCGCTGAGTAATTGACCTTCGCCGTTAATGCGAAACAGACCCTCAATCGCGCTGTCGTACAGCGTGCGGTATTCGTCTCTGGCACTCTGCAGATCAGCGTAGAGGCGCGCGTTCTCGATGCTGATGGCGGCCTGGGAGGCGAGCAGGGCCAGCACTTCAACACGCTGAGCGGTGAATACACCCGTTAGCCAGCGATGTTCAACATAGAGTATTCCGGTGACTTCGTTGCGGTGAATGATAGGCAGGCACAAAACCGAAAGCGGCTGCGTGCGTTTGATATAGTCATCCTGCGTAAATACGTCTTCCTGGGTGGCGTCACTCAGTACCAGTGTTTTGTTGGTGCGGGTCACAAACTGGACAACAGATATGGGTACGTCTTGACTTATTTCCAGTGGCTCAGGGGGGCTGACCCGTCGGGTTGCGCCACCATCAACCCCGGCGATGGCTTCCACCTGTAACCGGCCTTCGCTGCGCAGCAGCATGCACGCCTTCTGCGCCCCCGCGTGTTCCAGCGCCAGTCGCAGCAGCTTGGTCAGTACCCGGTCGAGAACAATTTCACCTGATAACGTCTGCGCAGCGCGCAGTACTGTCGTTGTGTCGAGCACTCTGTCACTGTATTCGGCGCTGTCGATGCTGTTGTGGTGGGTCTGAAAATCGCGCACGGTCAGATCTGCCAGATCCGTCACCGACAGCGAAGCGCTGCCACTGGCTTTGCTCAGTTCTTCGTTAACCAGGCCGGGCAGTTCTCGCTCCAGTTGATTAGCTTTCGCCACCGCACCCCAACGCAAGTAGGCCTGATAAGCGTTGCGCGAAAATAGCTTGGCAAAGTCAGCACGACCTTTGGCTTCGCAGGCGCGTGCCGCAAATTCGTATGCCAGTGCCTCGTCGTTGGCAAACCCGTGACGACGCGCGCTGTCCGCCGCGCGTTCCCACCACTCCAGTGCAACGGAAGTGCGACCCTGAGTCTGGGCCAGCTCAGCTTCAAGGATGGCCAGTTTCGGTTCAGCGAAACTGGCGCCACCTTCGGCAGCTGAACGCAGCGTAGCAATGGCTTTGCTCAGATCAGCTGGCGTGGCGTGTTCGCCGCGATTACGAACCAGTCCACGGCACATGATGTAAAGTACCCTAAGCGGCGTGGTATGGATAACTGAGGCGTAACCGTCTGCCAGTTTGCAGACGTTCTGGGCGCCGGAGAAGTCGTTGAACAACACGGCATAGTACAGTCGCAGGGTGTAGACACAGGCCTGGGCCAGCCGATCGTCTCCCAGACTGATACTTTTTGCCTGCGCATGCACATTGTTGTCCTCGATGGGCTGGGCCAACAGGCTGGCGATGATCTGCAACACAAAGTACTGAATGTTGACGCCGGTTACGTGGCCGTGCTGGTTGACGTGCTCCAACTGCTCACTGATAGACCTTTTTAACGAACCCAACTCGAATCCGCGCAGCAGGCCATTGGTTGCGTACATGGCGCCCGCAGTGGCGGCAAACTCATAATCGTGGGCTGCCATACTGCGTGGTGCCGTCTGCAGAAGGCTGCGCAGGGTCTGTTCAAAGTTTCCGTACCAGGGATCAACCAGGCCGTTTACCAGAGTGAGTGCGCGAACTGCAAAAGCGTCCGCGGGAAAGTTTTCAGCAACTATACGTGCTTGTTTGGACAGATCCTGGGCGCGCTGTGACAGACCCTGCTGGTGGGCTTGGAGGCTGGCTGCCGCAAACGCGTAAGCAACTTCGCCGCTGTAGCCGTTATGCCTGGCATGGTCGATGATGGCCAGACTCATGCCGTGGTGTTTCGTCAGCCCCATATGCAGCTGCGCGTGGTCCAGATACGCAAACAGGCGCGCTGCCTGCTGAAAAGATGCGTTGTGAGTCGCTTCCATATTACTGCTGGCGCTGGGGCTTGGGGCGAGCGTGTGCAAACCTGTGGTTTGTGCCAGCCGGGCCAGCCAACGCTGGGGGCGCCGTAAAAGGGTGGTTTCATGCAGTTCGTAGTTGCATTCCTGCAGCGCAATTTCTGCCAGCTGAACGGCGTCATGCAGTCGGCTCTGGACCAAGGCGGCGCGCATCTTCACTTCAGTTAGCGCACTGCTTTTTGCGGCAATGGATTCTATGTATCGAAGCTGGCCAAAGTCGCCACACAAGAGGGCGGCCAGCCCGGCACACTGCGCCAGCTCGATTTGCAGCACATCAGTATTGTCATCACTTTCGGGGTATAAGGTCAGGCCGTTTCGGCAAAACTTGTAAGCCTGCTGAAATTGCCCCATGGCGAGCGACTCTTTCCCGGCCAGCAGGTTCTGATGCGCAACCTGCTGGCGCAGCTCATCCGGGGTATCGATAGGATTCGTGGCAGCGTTTAAGTGATGGGCAATCTCGATAATGCTGTTGCCCAACGGATCAGGGCCGCGATAGCTATCTGCATATCCGCTTGAGCTGCTTCGAAATGCCTCAGCAATGGCCAGATGCAGGCGCTGCTTGTCGGTGTCCGGAATTCTTTCGTATAAGGTGGCCCTGACCCGCGGATGCGAAAACTGATAGTGGCCGTCGTTGTTCATCGCCACGATACCCGTGGTCACGGCGGGGCGCAGTAGTTTGGCTACCTCTGTGGGGGCTGTGGCCGTGACGCTGGCGACCATCTTCAGATCAAAGGTTTCGTTGATACAGGCACCGGCACAGAGCGGTTCACGGGCTTCTTCCGGCAATCCATCAATCATTGCGGAGATACGCTCGGTAGAGTTGCTGTTGAAAAAGTAGCGACGGACTTCTTCAATGTCCCAACCCCATTGTGAAGCCTGGCGGTCAAACGCAATTGAACCGGCGGCGTGCAGTTCGAAGATCAGCTCGTGTACCAGGGCTGGGACGCCGTCGGTTTTAACCTGGATTTCTGCCGCCAGTTCCCGTACCCGCGGCTCGTTGTGGCCCAGCATATCCGCGAGCATGGCGCGGATGTCAGCTTTGTCCAGCAGATGCAGGTCGAGTACGGTGTTTTTGGTCGCAAACTGGGGTTCTGCAAACGCGGCCGGTTGATATTCTTCCCAAGTGAGCAGCGTCATCACGCTGCGGCTCTCCACACAGCCAGTCAGCAGTGACTGCAGACACTCTTCAGGCAACAGGTCCGCATTTTCCACGACCAGCAGCAGGGTCAGCGGCGCCAACGCATCGATAATTTCGCGGATACCGCGACTCGGTAACCCGGGTAATTTGGTCTGGGTTTCGATGATACTGGCCAATTCCGGAATATGTCCGACCAGGCAGGCCAGATGCGGAGAATTTTTGCGGCTCAGCTTGTTCAGAACGCTGTCGCTCTGATCAGCGGGCATGGATAACAGTTGTCTGATGACCGGTCGCATCAGTTCTATCCACAGGCTGTCGGTATCGCTGATCTCGAGGCCAACACAGTCTACGCTGGCGCTCAGGACTTTCAGCGATTGCGCCTGACGAATTGTGGCCTCACACAAACTGGATTTGCCCATACCGGGGCCACCGTTGACGCAGGCAAACAGGTTTTCACCTTGCTTGCAGCGTTCCATGAGTTCCGTCAGGGTCTGCTGGCTGATGTCCCGGCCATACAGCTTTTTTGGAACAACAAGTTGTTCAATGGCGTCGGTGCGCCCAAGCCTGAAAGGCACGACATTAGCCAGCTGGGTCGCCTTGGTCAGGTCATCGTACAGCCCCGCAGCGCTCTGATAGCGATTTTCAGGTTGCTTATCCAGCAATTTAGTGATCATCAGCGACAGCCACTCGGGGGCTTCTTTGGTCACCTCGTGTAGCGCTGGGGGCGTGCTGGCGATGTGCGCGTGGATCAGTTCCAGCGGATCCTGGTGGTTGAAGGGCGGTCGTCCGGCAAACAGTTCGTACAATGTGGCGCCAAGCGAGTACAGGTCGGTGCGGTAGTCGACGACTCGGTTGACGCGTCCGGTCTGCTCCGGCGACACATAAGGCAGCGTACCGGTTAGAGACATGGTCTGTTCGGTCACGGGATAAGCTCGCGGCGCCAGTGTGGCCAGTCCGAAATCAATGATTTTGATTTGCAGATCCTGACTGCTCTGCAAATCCTCGGTCTCCACCTGGTTAGCAGGTTCGGTTGTGGCCGTTTCACTCGCCGGTGGGTCTACAAGTTCTTCATCCGATATAACAATAATGTTAGCAGGATTCAGGTCGCGATGAATAACACCTTCTTCATGGATAGATTTGAG
>JBCCUW010000407.1:0-4355 GCA_039196385.1 Pseudomonadota bacterium | reverse complement strand
TGCATGTTCAATCTCCAACCTGAGCCGATAACTTATTGTGCCTGTAAAGCGTAGCCAAATGAAAGTCGCCGGGTAAAATCGGAGAAAAACAGCAATCGTCAGTTAACGGGAAAATCGAACGGAATGAACATCACGGTATGGAACGAGTACATCCACGAGCGCAACAACGAGGCAGTTGCGGCGCTGTATCCTCAGGGTATCCACGAGTTCATCGCTGCTGCCCTGCGGACTGAACTGCCTGAAGCCCAGCTGCGTACCGCGACCCTCGAGCAACCTGAACATGGACTCAGTCAAGCCGTGCTTGATGAAACCGATGTATTGTTCTGGTGGGGACATCTGGCTCACCACAAGGTAGATGATGCAATTGTGCAGCGGGTGCAGGCCAGAGTTTTGCAGGGGATGGGGCTGGTCGTTTTACATTCTGCGCATCTGTCCAAAATTTTCACCCGTTTGATGGGCACAACCTGCAATTTGCGCTGGCGCGAAGCGGATGATCGCGAACTGGTCTGGACGGTGAACCCCAGCCATCCCATCGCGCAGGGTGTGCGCCAACCGATTGTGCTGGCCCAGCATGAAATGTACGGCGAATACTTCGATATCCCGGCCCCGGACGAATTGGTTTTTATCAGTGCCTTCTCAGGTGGAGAGGTCTTTCGCAGCGGTTGCTGTTTCAACCGCGGTAAAGGGCGAGTGTTCTATTTCAGCCCCGGGCATGAAACCTATCCGGTCTACCACCAACCGGAAATTATCCAGGTACTGGTTAACGCGGCACGTTGGGCTCATCAACCTCAGGTGACGGCGATTGAAACGCAACATAGTCCAAGTGTTGAGACAGGTTGGTGGGCGTGAGTTGCGCTAAAATGTGATGGGCGCCGGCCTCAGTTAAACTGGGCCCGTTGCCGCTGCCGGTCAATACACCAATGCAGTACATATTCAGCGCCTTCCCGGCCCGCATATCCAGATGACCGTCCCCAACCATCACTGAATGCTGCGGCAGACATCCCAGTTGCGTCAGGCATTCGGAAAGATGTCGTGGATCCGGTTTCAGATAACGGGTGTCATCCCGGGCAGACAACACATCGACATGCTCCAATACTTCGGGGAATACTTGCAATACAGCAGCGCGGCAGTTGCGGGTCACGATGCCAAGGCGATGGCCGGCAGCCAGCAACTGGTTGAGCATGTGTGGCACCGCGGCAAAAGGCTCGGTGCTGGCGGCGGCAGCGAGTTCGATATCAATAATCTTCTGCTCAGCAGCGATGCGGTATTCTTCAGCGGTGCTGCGCCCATCGCGGCTCTCCAGCCAGGCGGCCGCAGCTTCGATCACCTCAACAATATACTGGTCCGCATAAACGGCGTCCGGCACCTGGAAGGCCTGGGTTAACGCCACCACCTGGCGGCGCATATCCGGCAGATCCAGGTTTGGCGCCAGGGTGCCGTCAAAATCAAAGAGAATGGCGCGTGACATTGGTCAGGACTGATTGCTGAAGCGCTTTTTGCGCCGGTAAGGAAAAACATCCGAGACATCACCCTGGTTGATATTCTCCTGCAGTGACCGCCAGTAGCCGGCTTCAAACAGTTGGCCGTGCATTTCCGTGAACAGCGCTTTAATGTGGCGTTTGCCGAACAGGAAGCGGCGGAATTCCTCCGGGAATACATCGTTGGCGGCCACGCTGTACCAGGGTTCGGAGGCCATCTCCTGTTCTGGTGTGCGTGCTTCGGGAATCTCGCGAAAGTTCATATCTGTCAGATACGAAATCTCATCGTAGTCGTAAAACACAACTCGTCCGTGGCGGGTAATGCCGAAGTTTTTCAACAGCATGTCACCCGGAAATATGTTGGCCGCCGCCAACTGACTGATGGCATTGCCGTATTCGTCCAGGGCGCTGACCAGTTCCTCCTGACTGCAGTCTTCGATGTATAGATTGAGCGGTGTCATCAACCGCTCCGTGTAGAGGTGAGTCAGGATGATCTGGTCATCTTCCTCGGTGATCACTGAAGGACAGACGGTGCGCAGTTCTTCAAGTAGTTCCGGGGTAAAGCGATGTTTGGGGAAGCTGAAATTTTCGAATTCCTGAGTATCCGCCATGCGCCCCACGCGGTCGTGAGTTTTCACCACGTGGTATTTTTCGATGACTTCGTCCCGGGTGATATTTTTTTGCGGTGCAAACCGGTCTTTGATGACTTTGAACACCGTCTGATAGGAGGGCAGGGTAAATACCGCCATCACCATACCCTTAATCCCCGGGGCTATGATGAATTTGTCTTCGGAGCGCGCCAGGTGATCCAGAAAACCACGATAAAATTCCGTTTTGCCGTGTTTGTGTAGGCCGACGGAAGCGTAGAGTTCTGAACGTTTTTTGTTCGGCAGCAGGTCCTGCAGCAGGCTGACCAGCATACTGGCGTGGCTGGTATCGACCATGAAGTAGGCGCGGGTGAAGCTGAACATGACTGACATTTCATCCGCGTCACAGATCAACGTATCTACGTAGAGTTTGCCTTCCGCTGTGGTCAGCAGCGGCAGTGCCAGAGGCCACTGATGCTCGCGGTGGATCAGCTTGCCGATCAGATAGGCGCCCTTGTTGCGGTAGAACGGGGAGGTGATGACTTCCACCACCAGGTCCTGGGCGGAGTCAATTTCTTTGCGCTCTTCTGCCAGCGAACGCAGAACGTTGGCGACGTCGCTGTCCATATCGCGCCAGGGGAGTTTAAAACCAAAGTCGTTCAGAATTTGCTTGACCATGGGCACCACGCCGCCCTGGGTACCGTATCTGCGTACAATGGGTTCATCAGGCTCCCGCAGTCGGGCGCTACCTCGATATAGAAACATCTGTTCCGCGTGGCAGGGACCGTCCTGGGTGTGTTCGCGATGGATGGAGTTGAAAAATGTTTCCGCTAATTCAGCATCATAGGTGTTGTCAATAATGTCCGAATAAGCCGCTTTGATCAGCGGCCAGCCTTTCAGGCCGCTGTTGGGTTGCAGAATGGGTGCGCGAGACAGGACTTCTTCAACGTACCGATTGTAAGCCAACAGGCGGTCCGTACCGGCCTGCTGAACTGCGCTCCAGGCGGCTTGCTCGAAACGGGTCTGGGCCTGTTCGGTAATCGCAGCATACTCGCGCCGGTAGTGACGAAAACCCTCATAGATGGCCTGAGCGGCGGAAAGTGCCTCCTCAGTAGAGATTTTGGTGCGCAGCACCCGGATGGGCTCTCCTTCGTTAGTCTGGGTCGATGGTATGGTCATGGCTGCTCTTACTGCTCCCGCTGCTGTGATTCCCCTGAGTTGCGCGCCCTTCACTTTTGCGCTGCCAGCGTGCGTGGCGTGTATTGTTAATGTGTGTCCTAAAACGGCGTACGCAGATGATGGCAACAACCAGTGTACAAAGCGCACATATCGTCGGGTACAAATAGGCCAACACCCAATCGCTGGAGTCTAAATTGCTGTGCACCGCGGCGACGATGCTCCCAGCCAGGGCTACCGCAAGCAGTGAGCCCAGGACAAGCCAGGCGCCCAGACCGATCAACAGTGGCAGAATGACCTGGTGCAGCAGACCGCTCTGGCCTGGACTGAAACTCAGCAGCGCCCCCAGCAGCAGGCTGAGGCCAGCAATACGTCTGGAGATTTTGACCGTGGACTCAGGCACCGGCGGAAGCCTTCAGCGTTGCGTCAGGCATTAACATCCCGGCGGCGCTCAGTTCACGATGTCCAGCGCACCGCCATCGATGCGGATATTCTGGCCATGGATAGCATCCGCCAGCGGACCGCACAGAAACGCGACTAGAGCGGCCACCTCTTCGCGCCGGGCGATGCGCCGAATCGGTATGTCGCGCGCCACGTGCGGTTCAATTTCGACCCAGGTGTTACCCCAGCCTTCCCGCTGACCTTTGGCCAGATAAGCTTCTTCAACCTCGGGGGTCAGAATCAAACCGGGCGAAACGAGATTGACCCGCACGGCGGTGCCGGCCACTTCTTTGGCCAGGCTGACCGACATGTTCGCCAACGCGCCTTTGGCGGCATAGTAGCCGGGCATGCGACTGTTGGGGCGGCTGGATCCCACGGTGCCCAGATTGATGATGCGACCCCATTCCCGTGCCTGCATGCCGGGCAGGAAGTGTTGCACCATGCGCATCACCGAGAGAACGTTCTTTTCGTAAGCGCTGATCCAGTCGCTGGTGTTGCTGGCAGACCAGCTGCCCGGTTCTGCGGCCCCGTAGTTGTTCACCAGAATGTCTACGGTGTAAGGCGCGCAGGCTTCAAGCAGCGCATCGCTGCCCATGCCGTTGGTGATATCGCCAGCTACGGGTATGCCGCCACTCAATGTGGCCACCGCGGCGTCCGCCTGGTCCTGCTGCAT
>JBCCUW010000406.1:0-4371 GCA_039196385.1 Pseudomonadota bacterium | reverse complement strand
GCCGCGCATTTGGCGGCGGCCAGCATATGTGTCTTGGTATCAACGTTGCTCAGGTGCTGTTGATGCTGACCGTGCTCGCGATTATCCCGCGTTATCGTCTGACTGCTGCTGCACCACCGGGCAGGCGGGCAGTTGTTGCTGATGGTCACGGCCCTCTTTCGGATACCCCTGTTGCGGACGGCCCTGTTGCAGACGGACCTTTTGCAGACGGACCTGTTGCAAGAGGTGGGCCTGATCGGCTGGGGTTCGATGTGTTACTGCAACGACGCTGAACTGCACATCATGCCGCGCTTAAGCTGGACGGTCTGCAGGCCAGATTTCTGGGGCTGCGGTAGTCAGCCATTGCACCAGTTCACGGTTCACCGCTGCCGGTTTCTCCTGCGCCAGCCAGTGTCCGCTGTAGACCACGCGTTCGGTGAGGTTGCTGCACGCGGCGCGCATGGGTGCGGCCAGGTCTGAAGTGATGGTTTCGCAGACATAGTCATATTGCGCCGCAATAAACAGCACCGGCATGTCCAGCCGCCCATCGTTGGGCGCGGATGCAGCGTAAGCGGCGTTAAGCGCGTGGTTCATGTAGTAAGAATCTGGACCGAACCAGCCATTTCTGGTCAGTGCCTCAGCGTAAACCTCGACATCTTCAGCTGTGACAACGTCCGCATCCCGCGGAACTTCCGGGGCGCTGTCGGCGTCACCAAACCAGCCTCGGTTGATCCGGGTGAAGGCCGTTGCGGCAGGTTGCCCAAAACCCGCGGGATCGCCTTTGCGAAACAGTGCCTGAACCACATTTTTACTGTTCGCTTCGAACTGCCGGGTGGCGATATCAAAGTGCTCTTCGTAAAAGCGCATGTATTCCCATTGACCGGCGGGATAGGTGTCTGCGGGGTAGACGCTGCGATCAACGTATTCAATGCAGTGTTCCAGACCGCGCTCGATACTGGCATAGGGTACACACAGGCTGGCCACTGCCACGCAGCGTTGCGGATGATAGCTGGCCATCAACCAGACACTGGGGCTGCCCCAGTCGTGGCCCACCCAGATTGCGGGTGCGCCGCCCAGATGATCGTGCAGTGCTCGCAAATCGTCCACCACCTGTTCCTGGGCGTAATCACTGTGCTCCGGATAGACACTGGATTGCCCGTAGCCACGCATATCCGGGGCGATCGCGCGGAACCCCAAACCGCCAAACACCGGCAGCTGGTGACGCCAGCTGCGTGACAGCTCGGGCCAACCGTGCACAAAAAAAATCAGCGGGCCGTGCGTTGGACCACAGGCCAGGTAGTGGCACTGATGACTGCCTAACTGCGCGGTGTGGCTTTCAATTTGGGCAAACTCGGCGGCGCCCGTAGTGGTTTCTGCTGTCATTTTAAACGCTTGGTGTCGGAAGAAGCTGGATCGAACATGTTGCCGCGATCCGCTGGTGCGCACAACCAGGCTTTGCCAGTTATAGTAGTCTTTACGTAAATACCCATGGCGATGAGCGGAGTGACAAGCGAACGGAAGCCAGAAGTGCTCAGCTGCATTGAACACGACTGCGGACCCGCGGTTCTCAGGAGCAGCATCTGATGCCGCCCGTCTCGCGCAGGTCGGCTATTACTGGTCTGACATCCGGCGTCACATTGGGCGCTGCGGCACTGGCAGGCTCGCCTCAATTGCACAGTCAAACACCCACTACGCAGAGTTTTCTGCACGGCGTAGCCAGCGGCGATCCGGATCAGACCAGCGTGGTGATCTGGACGCGGATCACGCCAGCGGTCATCGTACAGACGCGAACCGGGTCGGGAGGGGTTAATGGCGGGGAGTTTTCCGTTGAGTGGGAAGTGGCGGAACGCGCAGACTTTGCCCAGGTGCTGACCCGTGGCACCGTCACGACAAACCGTTACCGGGATTACACCGTCAAAGTGGTGGTGGACGGTCTGCTTTCCGGACAAAAGTACTATTATCGTTTCCGCTATGGTGCGGAAGTGTCCGTTGTCGGTCGCACCCGCACGCTGCCGGTTGGCCCCCTTGCACAACTGCATATTGCGCTGGCTTCCTGTTCCAACTACGCCTTTGGTTTTTTTAATGCGTATCAAGCGATGGCGCGTGACGAGGCCATCGACTTTGTGCTGCATCTGGGTGATTACATCTACGAATACGGGGTGGATGGTTGGGGTGGAGAGACGTCCATCAAATTGCAGCGCCAGCACAAACCCCCACACGAAACGGTGACGTTGGCAGATTACCGAACCCGGCATGCGCAGTACAAAGCTGATCCGGACAGCATTGCCATGCATGCGGCGCACCCATTGCTGTTAGTCTGGGATGATCACGAGAGTGCCAACAACCCCTGGCGCCACGGCGCGCAGAATCATCAATTGCACGAGGGGGCGTGGCGCGACCGACGATTGGCCGCGCTGCAGGCATATTACGAGTGGATGCCCTTGCGCGACCCAGAGACGGGCGTTGGCCGGGAATCCTTCTGGCGCAATTACGCCTTCGGTGATCTGGCCGCTTTGCTGACGCTTGAAACCCGACACACCGGCCGTAGCGAGCAGGTCGACTATCGTGATTACGTTGACCGGTTGGAGACCCAATCGCAGGTAGACCGGTTTCAGCGGGAAATCCTGGGTGATCCGCAGCGACGCATGCTCAGTGCTGAAATGGAAGCGTTCATTGATGCGCAGCTGCAGGGCGCAGGGCGTCGCTGGCAACTGCTGGGGAATGCCATACCCCTGGCGCGCATGCCAGTTCCCGGATTGGCGCAGCTGGGTCTGGAAGGCGTTGAGGTGCCGGAGGGTAATATCGATCTGGTCTGGAAAGCGCAGCGCAACCTGCCATTTTACCTGGATACCTGGGATGGTTATGCGTATGCGCGCGAGCGCCTGTACGCTCAGTTGCAGGCGGCGGATGTTGGTGAGGTAATCGTGTTTACCGGCGACAGCCACGCGTTCTGGGCGAATCGGTTGCACAATTCGCGGGGCACCCCCATTGGGGTGGAAATTGGCACGGCGGGAATCTCCTCGCCCGGGGACTTTGTCAGCCGGGGTTTTGCGCCTGAGCGGGTGGCTGAACTGGACCGCGCTTTTGCGGCGCACGTGCCCGAGGTGTTGTGGACGAGTAATTTGTATCAGGGTTATGTGCGCGTGAGCATCACCCACCCGGAGATTCGGTGCGAATACGTAGCGGTCAACACGACCCGGCGGCGCGATGCAACTGCTGAGGTTGTGCAGACCGTTGTGGTTGCCAGGCATGGCCAGAACCTCGCGATAACGTTGTAGTCAGGTGCTGGAACAACGCCCGTCAATGACTCCTGTTATTGTGCTGCCGCAACAGCGCTTTTCGCGTGTTTCGTCCGAATTCGAATTGAACTGCCGTCAGTGTGGCTGAGCAGCTTGCCGTTTGCGGCACCGCGCGGCATGGGCAGCGAGCCATCTCTTGACACCCGGCGATAACCGATTTTGCGTTGGCCAGGTTTGTACACTTTTAACCGTCCGGTGAAGTTGGTCATATAGATCGGCACGTCCAAGTCGTCTGCAGAGCGTACATCTTCAGGGCTGAAGTAGTGCCGGTCGCTTGCTTCAGCGCCATGCGTATGCCAAAGCGCAATCAGCTCACAGCGTTTGGGTTTGGCAATGGCAAATTCAACGGGAGCCTGGTGGTCTGCACCGACCCCGTGGGTGTAAAAATACCCCACCGATCCGCTTTCCGGGGTCGGTTTGCGTAGCTTACGTTTGAGGATTGCACCCACGTGTTCGCGATTGCGCGCGATCGAATCTGCATTGTAACGATTGCTTGCAGCAATGACTGTGGACAATTGATCGGCAAAACCGTTTGCCGGAATTTCGGCGTCTTCAATCAGACGGCTGATCACTCTTGGGCTGGAGACCTGCAGCGACAAAAAATCTGTTGCTACCCGGAATGTGGCGGGCACGAACAACAGGACCAGGGCTACCCCTAGAACGCTGCCGATAATGATGCCAACCAGTAATTTCACAGATCTCTTGCTCGGGTGTGGAGTTGTCGCCACTTTGGTTCGCGAGCTTCAAGAACGTCCTCCGGTTGGGCCTTTTTCCCTAATTTCTATCTCTCGTTGATGCATATTCGCAATTGAGACGCCACCTGTAACAACACGAATGCAACGGTGTGCCGACAAAAGGCGATTTTGAGTTGGGTACTAAATGATCGGGCGTGCAGATGAAAGCGGGGCGTTGTTTAGCCAATTTGTCGACGTGTGTCGGCAATTCGGTTCAGCTAGAAAATGAAGGATGAAGTACTTTAAATAAACTTCCCTGGTCTGGTTTTTGCATCGGTCAAACTATGATGTCCTCTACAGGAAAAGATCAGCCATTTCTTCTGTGCATTAAATTACTTTGCTGCACCGTTCTGGTGCTT
>JBCCUW010000405.1:0-4379 GCA_039196385.1 Pseudomonadota bacterium | reverse complement strand
TGGCGTGCATGGTGCAGCTGGCAGGCGGTGATCTGGTCGACCTGCAGGCCTGGCGGCAACCCCTGCAACCCAGCGGGCATGCCATTCAAGTGCGGGTGTACGCGGAAGATCCGAACAACAACTTCATGCCCAGTCCCGGCCTCATCAGCGAAGTCACGTTGCCCGACGACGAGCACATGCGGCTGGAAACCTGGGTGGACAATGGCGGCGTTGTACCCAATCTGTTTGATCCGATGCTGGCCAAAATTATCTGCTTCCGGGAGAACCGGCAGGATTGCGTCGCCGATCTGCATGCTTATCTGGGCAAAACATCCTTTTATGGGGTGGAGACCAATCTGGAATACGTTGCCAGTATTCTCAATGAGCCCGAATTTGCCAGTGGTGCGCTGCTCACCCACTCGCTGGCCGCCCATGAATTTGCCGCGCCCACCATCGAAGTGCTCAAGGCGGGTACGCAGACAACCGTTCAGGACACCGGCCGCGCAGGCTACTGGCATGTGGGCGTCCCCCCATCCGGACCCATGGACGCGCGGAGCTTTGCTCTGGCGAATTCACTGCTGAACAATCCAACTGATGCAGCAGGGCTGGAAATTACGCTGACAGGACCTACGCTGCAGTTCAACCTGGACACCCGGATTGTGTTAACCGGAGCCACCCTGGCAGCAACCCTGGATGACACTGAGATCAATATGTACACCCCGGTGGACGTCAGCGCGGGTCAAGTCCTGGCGCTCGGCAAGGTCACAAGCGCCGGAGCGCGCAGTTACCTGAGCCTGCAAGGCGGCATTCAGTGCCCTGACTACCTGGGCTCCAAAGCCACCTTTGTACTGGGGCAATTTGGTGGCCATGTGGGCCGTGCCTTACGTCCCGGGGATAAGCTGCGTCTCAACAGGGCTGACGAAGCAATCGCCCTCAACCAACAAAGCGGTGAATTGGCACAGCAGATCAATGAGCATACAACCCAATTTCAGGCCGCAGAAAACGACGGTTGGTGTCTGCGAGTGATCTACGGACCGCATGGCGCACCTGAGTATTTTACCGAGGCCTACATCGACACGTTTTTCAACACCGACTGGGAAGTGCACTACAACTCCAGCCGCACAGGCGTACGCCTGCTGGGCCCACAGCCCGAATGGGTGCGCGAGAACGGTGGCGAAGCGGGCCTGCATCCGTCGAACATTCATGATACGGCGTACGCATTCGGCAGCGTGGACTTTACCGGAGACATGCCAGTAATCCTGGGTCCCGATGGCCCTTCGCTGGGTGGTTTTGTCTGCCCGGTTACCGTCATTCAGGCTGATCTGTGGAAGCTGGGGCAACTCAAGGCCGGCCACACCCTCAGGTTCGAGGCGGTCAGCATTGATACAGCTGTTAAGCTGGAGGCCGCTGTCAACGCTTCAGCCCCACAGTCAGCCCAGCCTCAACCGGCCGTAGAAGGCCGCGAGATTACCCGCTCATCACCCATTGTGTTGCAAACCGAGCTGCACAACGAAGAAGTAATTGTCCGCCGCGCGGGTGATCATTTTGTACTGGTGGAAGTGGGCACCATGGAGCTGGACATTGCGCGACGGCTGCGGGTGCATCAACTGATGTTATGGCTGCAGGACCACCACCTGCGCGGTATCCGGGAACTGACGCCCGGTGTTCGTTCGCTCCAGATTCACTACGATCCGCTCACGCTGCCCATGCAGGACCTGCTGGCCCAAGTGGAAGCCGCTTGTCTGGCCTGCAATCAATTATCGGCCACTACAGTAGACAGTCGTATTGTCCATCTGCCGCTATCCTGGGACGATTCCGTGTGTCGCCAGGCAGCAGAACATTACATGCAATCCGTCAGGCCAGACGCACCCTGGTGTCCGCACAACCTGGAGTTCATTCGTCGCATTAATGGCCTGGATGATATCCAAGAGGTTAAAAACATCCTATATGACGCCAGCTACCTGGTCCTGGGCCTGGGTGACGTGTATCTGGGCGCCCCGCTGGCCACACCGCTGGACCCGCGCCACCGCCTGGTCACAACCAAATACAATCCAGCGCGGACCTGGACAGCTGAAAACTCCGTTGGTATCGGTGGTGCTTATCTGTGTATCTACGGCATGGAGGGGCCTGGGGGTTATCAGCTGTGCGGTCGTACCGTGCAGATGTGGAATCGTTACCGTACCACCCCGGAGTTTACGCAACCCTGGCTCTTGCGCTTCTTCGATCAGATCAGATTCTACGAGGTCAGTGAAACAGAACTGCAGGATATCCGTCAGCAGTTTGTGCTGGGCCAGTACCAGGTCAAGATTGAACAGAGCCAGTTTGATCTGCAGCAATACGAAACGGAACTCAAACGCCAGGCAGCAGACATCCAGGCATTCTCCAGCAAACGCCTGGCCGCGTTCAACGCAGAAATGCAGTCCTGGAAAAGCAATGGTCTGGATGTATTTCAAGCCACGGAGCCTGAGCAGACCAACGACCTGGGTGAGGTCCCCGACGGTATGTGCAGTGAGGACAGTCTGATATCCGGCTCGGTGTGGGAAGTTGTCGTGGCCCCCGGTGATACCGTGGAGGTGGGTCAGACACTGTGCCTGATTGAGTCGATGAAGATGGAGGTACCCGTCACTGCCACAACGGCCGGCACCGTAGCGGCTGTACATGTCGCCAAAGGTAGCGCCGTCAGCCCCGGGCAACCGCTGTTCTGGATCGACATGGACGAGACCGCAGAACCAATCACCAGCAATGGATAGCCAGATGAGCGTCTCAACCGGAACATTGCCCGAAACACTCACCCCCGCTCACCTGCGCATCACCGTGTTGCGCGAGGCATATCTCTCCGGCCGCTGGCAGCCGTCCGAGGTGCTCTACAATTTGCGCGAGCGTGCTGCCAGGGATACCCATAACGCCTGGATCTACTTGCTGTCTGAAGATGAGCTGGCGACGCGGCTGGCCCATCTGGACACACAGGATCCTGCTGCGTTGCCACTGTACGGCATTCCGTTTGCCATCAAAGACAATATTGATCTGGCCGGTGTGCCAACCACGGCAGCGTGCCCCGCGTTTACCTATACCCCGGAGCATTCCGCCCATGTCGTCAGCCGCCTGCTGGCCGCAGGCGCCATCCCGCTCGGCAAAACGAATCTCGATCAGTTTGCCACCGGCCTGGTCGGCACCCGCTCGCCCTATGGCGAGGGTAAAAATGCGATCCAGCCGGACTACATCTCCGGCGGCAGCAGTTCCGGATCAGCCATCAGTACCGCGCTGGGTCAGGTGAGTTTTGCGCTGGGTACCGATACCGCGGGCTCGGGGCGGGTGCCGGCAGCATTCAACAATCTGATTGGTCACAAGCCGTCCCACGGACTGTTGAGCACCTCGGGTGTGGTGCCGGCCTGCCGCAGCATCGACTGTGTCTCGATCATGGCCAATACTACAGAAGACGTTGTTCTGGTCCTGAACGAGGCAGTGGGAGAAGACCCGGCTGACCCCTACAGCCGGCCCAACCCGCACTACAATACGCTGCATTATTTCGGCCAACCTTCAGGCAAGTTCAGTTTTGCTGTTCCTGACGAACTGGACTTTGATGGTGACAGCGAGGCGCAGGGGCTGTTCGAGGCTACCGTTGACCAGCTCACCAGCATGGGCGGCACCGTTCAACAGATTCCGTTTGCCCCTTTTTACGCCGCCGCCAAACTCCTTTATGAAGGTCCCTGGGTTGCGGAGAGGCGTCTGGCCACCGCTAGTGTCAGCACTGCAGATCGGCTGCCCGTGCTGGAACAGATCCTGGACGCTGGCGGGCAAGACGGACCCACAGTACTCACTGCAGAAGCCGCCTTTACTGCCCAATACCAGCTGCGTCAGCTCAAGCGCACGTGTGATGCAGCGCTGGCGCCTTTTGATTTCATTCTGACCCCAACCACACCAACGGTGTATACCCGCGCTGAACTGGCCGCCGCGCCCATCGAACTCAACTCACGTCTGGGCACATACACCAACTTCATGAACCTGCTGGATTACGCCGCCACCGCCGTGCCTGTGGGCAGGCTGGCAGGCCGCACCAGTTGGGGAGTGACTCTGTTCAGCAGACATGGGCACGACTATGCCCTGTTGAGTTTTGCCCAGGCGCTGCAGAATCAGCTTAATTTGCCGTTGGGGGCCAGCGATGCGCCGCTGGACGCCGCCAACATGTCACCACCCATGGCTCGCTACAGCGCAACCATCGACCTGGTGGTGTGTGGTGCACACTTGTCCGGACAGCCGCTGAACTGGCAGTTAACCAGCCGCAATGCAGAACTGGTCCGCACGACGCATACGCAAAGCTGCTATACCTTGTATGCGCTACCCGATGGTAAAAGACCGGCACTGATCCGCAATACAAGGCAGGGCGCCGCCATCGAAGTGGA
>JBCCUW010000404.1:0-4383 GCA_039196385.1 Pseudomonadota bacterium | reverse complement strand
TGAGCGTGGAGTGATGGTGATTTTTAACAGACACCTTGGCGAATTGTTCAAACGTCGTGCCGTATTTGCGTGCGTGCTCCATGCCGGCTTCGGCAAACACAGCGGGCATGGTACCGGAACCAAACAGACCCTCTTTGGGGATGCCTGTTGCGCCACCGGCACCGCCCAGCAGGCCTTTGCCCATTTGTTCCACACCGACCGCCAGTACACAATCGTACAGCCCAGCCTTGACTGAAGCCCAGGCTTCACGAAATGCGGTCGCGCCGGTTGCACAGGCATTGGCCACGTTGACCACAGGAATACCCGTCTGGCCGATTTCCTGCAGAATGCGTTGCCCGACCATGGCTGAAGCCTGGCCCAGGTTGCCACTGTACAGCGCCTGCATGTCATGAATGGTCAAACCACAATCATCCAATGCCATCAGCGCTGCCTGAGCACCAATCTGCGGTACGGTGCGGTCTGGAAACCGACCGAATTTGATCATATCTACGCCTACGATGTATGCGTCAGTCATAAGTTTTCTCCTCTGTGCGTCTTTTCGTAAATGACGCTGGGTTAGCTCGCTTTGGGTTGAAAGAAATAAGCCAGGTACTCGTTGCCTTCTTTGTCTTTGCGGCCGAGCGCGTCGTCAAAAACGACTTCCACAGGCATGTCGAATTCAATATTGGCCGGATCCGGTTCGACACCGATCAGATTGCCCTTAATAGCAGTGCCATCATCGAGATCCACAATGGCGCTGATGTAAGGTACTTCGATGCCGGGGAAAGACCGGTACACGATAGAGTAGGAGTACAGCTTGCCGCTGTTGGGCAATGTGACCGCACTCATCTGATCCCGGGCGCCGCATTTGGAGCAGACCTGTCGCTCGCCGAGGAAGGTGGCTCCGCAGCTTCCGCAGCGCTGGCCTTCAAGGTATGGCTCACCATCCTCTGGTATCTTCAGATAAGGTACTGCCGGAAGTGGTTGATTGCTCAATTTGCCCCCTCATTTTTATGTGTCCAACTAACCCCCCAAGCTTACTACTAGCCAACCGGTGGCGCTACTGGCGCGCCTCCGCTGTGCCAGGAAGGCTGGATCAGCAGCGCACGTTTGCAGAAGGAGTTGCTGCAGCGTACTAGGACGGAATAATGATTCCTGCTTCGCCTATAAAGCGTATTTTTAATAATCTAAACGTATAAGATTGCAGGCTTTAGAGCATGCTAGGGTAGCCCCAAGTCGACTGGCTGCGGGGCGACTGGCTGCCGGGCGACTGGCGGAGCGCCAGTGGGGCAATGGGAGGAATGGGAGGAATGGGAGACAACGATGAAGTCACGCAAAGTGAAGGACTACATGACCACCAGGCTGGTTACTTTTGGTCCGAAAACGAATGTCGTCGAAGCGATGACTGCGTTTTTAGAACACAGTATTTCTGGTGCCCCTGTTGTTGATGATGCGGGGAATCTGGTGGGTCTGCTGTCCGAGGTGGATCTGATGCACGTGATTGTCCAGGACAGTTACTACGATGAATCGATCGGCATTGTTGCCGACTACATGCGCACACCGGTGGATACTGTGGAGCCCCACGTGGATATTTATGCCATGGCGGAGAAGTTCATCAAGGAACATCGGCGCCGGTATCCGGTGGTCAGCAATGGCAAATTGTTAGGTCAGATCAGTCGCCGCGATGTATTGCGCGCAGCCGCAGAGTTTCTTCAGCATAAGTCGTGAACACAAGGCCTGAACACAAGGCGTAAATACAAGGAGGGACAGGCGTGGGGTCCGCGCCTAGAGCCTCGCGCGGATCAGTTCGTTCACCTGTTTGGGATTGGCCTTACCCTGGGTTTTCTGCATGACCTGGCCCACAAAAAAGCCCATCAGTTTGTCTTTGCCTGCGCGCAGTTGATCAAGCTGATCCGGGTTATCCGCCAGCACCTGCTCAACAATGGCGGTGAGTTCTCCCGCATCGTTCATCTGTTTGAGTCCCAGCGCGTCAATCTGCGCGTCAACTTCGCCACCCTCTGCCCACAGCGCTTCGAACAGGGTTTTGGCGGTTTTTGAAGACAACGTGTTGTCGTCCAGGCGGATAATCAGCTGGCCCAGGAGTTTGGCTGATATGGGACTTTCGGTAATGCTCAGCTCAGCTTTGTTCAGTTGTGCGGACAGGCTCCCCATAATCCAGTTGGCGCTCTGTTTCGCGTTGTCGCAGATGGCCATAACCGTTTCAAAAAATTCAGCCACGTCGGGGTCATTACTTAACCATTGTGCGTCGTATTCCGGCAGCGCCAGACTGTCTTGGTACCGTTGTCGGCGCGCGTCCGGTAGTTCAGGCATATCTGCGGCGACCGCATCGACAAAAGCCTGGCTGAGTTGCAGTGGCAGCAGGTCCGGGTCTGGAAAATAGCGGTAGTCTTCGCTGAGTTCTTTGCCCCGCATCGTTCGGGTTTCATCTTTGTCGGGGTCGTACTGGCGGGTTTCGCGTTGGATGCTACCGCCACTTTCCAGCACGTCGATTTGCCGGTCGATTTCGAAAAGGATCGCGCGTTCGACAAAGCGAAAAGAATTAATGTTCTTGATTTCCGTGCGTTCGCCGAAAGCTTCCTGGCCCGCTGGCCGCACCGAAACGTTCGCGTCGCAGCGCATGCTGCCTTCCGCCAGATTGCCGTCGCAGATTTTCAGGTAGCGCACCAGATTGTGCAGCTGACGAAAATACTGGGCGGCTTCCTGGGCGGTTCGCATATCCGGTTCGGAGACAATCTCCAGCAGCGGAGTGCCAGTGCGGTTCAGGTCGATACCCGTCTGGCTGGGAAACAGATCGTGAATTGATTTGCCGGCATCTTCTTCAAGGTGCGCGCGGGTGATACCAATCTGACGACTGCTGCCGTCTTCCAGTTGCACGGACACCTGACCCGCGCCCACTATGGGGGTTTCGAACTGGCTGATCTGATAACCCTTGGGTAGATCCGGGTAGAAATAATTCTTGCGATCAAAAATTGAATGCAGGTTGATTTGCGCCCCAATGGCTAGACCAAACTTAATGGCCATACGCACCGCGTTTTCGTTCAGGACGGGCAAAACACCCGGCAGGCCCAGATCAACGGCGCATGCTTGACTGTTGGCGGAGGCTCCGAACGCTGTGCTGGCGCCGGAAAAAATTTTACTCTCAGTGGCCAGTTGCACATGCAGTTCCAGGCCGATCACAGGTTCCCAGTTCACGCTGAGGCTCCATTCTGTGGCGCCCAGCGGCTGTGCCAGTCAGTAGCAGTTTGATATTGATGGGCCAGCCGCAGTATGCGCTCTTCGCCAAACGCCGGTGCGATCAGTTGCGCACCCAGGGGCAGAGTCGCGGCGTCACCCACCTGGCTCGAACCGCAGGGGAGCGATAGAGCAGGTAATCCTGCCAGGCTGACCGGGACCGTAAACTTGTCCTGGTTGTACATGGCGACCGGGTCGCGGTTGAGTTCTCCCTGTTTAAATGCGGGACCGGGCGTTGTCGGTGCGAGGATGACGTCGACTTCTTTGAACGCAGCGTGAAAGTCGTTGGCGATGAGCCGTCTAATCTTCTGGGCTTTGACGTAGTAAGCATCGTAGTACCCCACTGACAGCGCATAAGTGCCTGTGAGAATGCGGCGTTTCACTTCCGCACCGAAACCTTCGCCGCGTGAGCGCTCATAGAGATCAGTCAGATCTTGCGGGTCAGCGCAGCGATGACCAAAACGTACGCCGTCATAGCGCGACAGATTGGTGGACGCTTCCGCACCCGCGATGACGTAGTAAGTCGGGATAGCAACATCGGTGTGCGGTAGCTCGATGTCCACTAGACGGTGGCCGGCAGCCTCCAGAGTGCGATGCATCTCCTGTAAGGCCGCTGCGCAATCCGCATTGCTGAGCGCCCGGTAGTACTGCTGTGGTAAACCGATGGTCAATGGTTCATCAGGCGCGTCCAGGCCTTGTTCACGAACGCGATCCAACCAGGCATTGCTCGCCTCGACAAGCTTGTTTTCCGGTCCTGCACTGGTGGAATCACGGGGGTCAAAACCGGCCATTGCCGTTAACAGCAAAGCGGCATCAGCCGCACTGCGAGCCATTGGGCCGCCCTGATCCAGGCTTGACGCAAAAGCGATCATGCCGTAACGGGACACCCGCCCGTAGGTGGGTTTAAGCCCGGTAATGCCACAGAACGAAGCAGGTTGGCGGATGGACCCGCCGGTATCCGTGCCGGTGGCAATTGGCGCCAGGCCCGCCGCTACTGCCGCGGCAGAACCACCTGAAGAACCGCCGGGTACATACTCGATGGCATGCGGGTTCTGCACTGCGCCGAAGTAACTCGATTCATTGGAGGAACCCATGGCAAATTCGTCCATGTTGGTTTTACCCAACATGATCATGCCTGCTGCATTAAGTTGT
>JBCCUW010000403.1:0-4406 GCA_039196385.1 Pseudomonadota bacterium | reverse complement strand
GTCGATTGGGCTGGCGCTGATCGGGTTGATGCACCTGCTGTCCTACCGCGTAAGGCAGCGCGCCCGTAGTTGGGACCGTTCGCGTTTTCAGTTTGGTCACGGAAAATTGGAGCAGTTGGTGAATGCGGGCTTTGGCATGGCGTTGCTGGCTGTTGGTATTGTGCTGCTTTGGACAGCACTGGGCCGAAATGCCGAACCCTACCATTCTACGAATGCTTGGTTATTCGGGTTTGCCGCATTAGTCCTGATGGTTTGTATGCTACTGCTCAGCCGGCATGATCTGCTGTATTCGCAAGTTGACCCGATGGCTGAATTACCTCGATTGGTCTATCGGGTCCAGAGGCGATCGGCGCTAATTGTGCAAGGGCTTCTCACAACGGCGGCACTCGCTGAGCATCCAGTGCATGCTTACTGGCTCGACGCTGGTGGAAGCATCGCAATTGCCCTGGCCATGGTTGGACTGGGCTGGCGTATTCTCAGCCGGGTGCTTCCGGATATCGTTGATGCTGGCCTTCCGTTGGAACAGAAGCTTTTTATTCGCGCCATCATCCATGAGGTAGTGGCGCCAGAAGATACGGTAGCGGTGCGCTGCCGTAGTTCAGCCCATCTGCTTTTCGTCGAGTTGGTCGTAGACAGCGGCAATTATTCGAACATTGACGATTTACTGTTACAGCGTCGGCAGATCAGCCGCAAACTTGCGCAACACCGCCTCCGGGTTGATCTCAACGTCATTCCGGTGACTCCGGAGCAGATTGTCATTTGAACACTCGGGAGCCCCGCCGACCAGGGTCTGCTCAGCGCCACAATGAGCAACGCTTTTTGCGCATGATTATTGTTGATCTAGCACATGCTGGGTTGGCGATCGCGGTGGCGTATGTTGCGCAATCCATGAGCCTGGTCAGCGATACCTTCAGAGCTCTGTTGATGTCCGTCATTGATGTGATCACTTATTACATCCAAAGATCGGTGAATCGAGGCAATTTCTCGGCATTCGATTTTGGCACGGCGAAGTTGGAACAGTTGTGCCAGTTGAGTTTGGGGGTTGGACTTGTGATCGGCGCGATCTGGATGCTGTTGGCCACGCTGCAAACGCTGGCAGTGGGCTTGCCTCCCAAGAGCGACTTTGCCGTAGGGTTGGCGCTGAGCGCGGTGGTGCTTGCACTGAATGTACTGATTAATTGGTACGCCTACGTAAACATGCGCAGGGCATATCGCCTGTTTCCTTCTGCGATCTACGCAGGCCAAGTGGTGGCGCGCCGGACCAAACTGCTTTCTTCGTCAGTGCTGCAAATAACGATTACCATGGCGGTGGTTGCCGACGACCCTCTCCTGTCGCTGTGGCTGGACGGACTGGGTAGTCTTTGTGTCTGTGGTGTGATGTGCACCAACGCGGTTAACGTAATTCTCAGTGCGGCCCGGGATCTGGCTGACGCGCCTGTGGATGACCGGCTTCGCGGTCGCTGTTACGAAGCCGTGCAAAGTGTCGTTGGCCGTCTGGCCTTGCTTGATGTTCGAGTCCGTCGTGCGGGTGATGAAGTGTTTGTGGACGCGCTGGTGGATGCCAGGGGTTTTCAGTCTGTACAGGAACTGGAGGCATCCCACCAGGCTGTCAGCAGACATTTGAGTTTTGCCAAATTCAATATTGTGCTGCTGCATATAGACAGGAAGGCGGTGTGACGGCCAGAGCAACGTCGGAAGGAAGACCGTCACACCGCAAAACCCAGGCCTGTGCGACAGATCAGCGCATCAGGCGGTCAGTAGACCTAGAGTGAAGCCGGGTTTTTGTCCTTGATGCTAGTCCAGGCTTTGTCTGCTGCTTTGATCCTGCCAGTGGTGTCTTTCAGCCACTGGTCTTGAATGTTGGCATCCAGGTTCAGATAGGTTTTACCGTCAACGACTCGCCAGACTTCCGGGTCGCCAATAAATTTCTTGCCCACGGAGACACCAAAGGCGCAATAACCATTGTACGCGGGTACGTACTGATCCGGGTTAGCTTTGAAAGTCGCCAGATTCTCGGCATTGGCGAACTGATAGAGGGCCCCGTCATGGACCGCGGTGAAATGTCCATTGCCACGGACCGGACGCTTGGCCGTCTGATAAGAAACCACGTCGTAACCTTGCACAGCGGGCAGGCTGTGGGCGTAGTCGGCAAATGTCTGGCTGGCGAATCCCGCCAGGGAGAAGACCAGAGTAGTTAATAGTGTTTTGAGTTTCATCGATAAGCTCCAAATGAGCGCGCAGGGCGCAGGTAATTGTTGTCTCGAAGCCCAAGCCCCTTTTAGCGCCGGTTAACGCTGGGCTAAACAGATCTGTTTACTTGAGCAGATGAGGATGCGCAAAGTATACAGATCTGTTTCCTTCGTCAAGAGAAAAATTTGGTTTTTTTTGTCGAGTTAGCGAATATCGTCTCTGAAATAAGATTTTATGGCCAAAATAGGCTAAACTGGCGCGCTAAGTAGATAAACAGATCGGTATATTTGTGTCTCAAAAAAGACAATTATTAGTGGATACGGCCATTCGCCTGTTTGCGGAGCATGGCTTTCATGCGACGGGGATTGATTGGATCGCCGAGGAAGCGCAGGTGTCCAAAAAGACGATGTACCATCACTTTCGCTCCAAAGAAGAGTTGATCCTGGCGGCGTTGCGTCACCACGATGGGCTGTTCCGTAATTTCTTTATGAAGTCCGTGCAGCAGTTGTCAGATGACCCGGCACAGCGGCTGCTCGGCATCTTCGATGTGGCGCACGCGTGGTTTTCGGGGAAAGATTTCTACGGCTGTATGTTCATCAACGCGGTTGGTGAGTACTCACATCGCGACGGCGCCATCCGCAAAACGTGTCAGGACTTTAAGGCACAGATGGTAGCCTTTATCACCGAGCTGGCCGACTCTGCGGGTGTGGCAGAGCCGCGTAAACTGGCGGATTCATTGGCCATTTTGCTGGAAGGTTCTATTGTGACCGCTCAGGTCGCTGGCAATGCGGATGCTGCCAACACGGCAAAGTTGGCAGCGCGGGTGCTGATATCTGCTGCGCTGACATCTGCCGACTCTGCAACAGAAGCCGCTAAGGTGTGACTAGCGGTGCTCAGCTCTGCTCGCGCACCTTGGCCACCAGCGCAATGTAGCGATCGGCACTGAGCTTAACGCGTCCGTGCATGACGTCCAGCAGCTGCTTGAGTGCTGAGTTGTTCGCTGCGGGCAATTTGGTTTCCGATGTCTTCATAATGTGGCTCCTCTTGTCAGGTAATGTAACGTTTGGTCAGGTCCAAGTCGTATCGATTTTGTTCTGATAATTGTCCTGTTTGTTTACAACTATTAAGCAAAGCCCGTGCCAGAAAGTCCTGCGAAAATAAACTTCATTGAAATCAAAGGCATAGAACAAAAAGACCGAGCGATGAAGGTGCAAACCTCTGTTCCCGGCGCTAATACTGTCGGCTGGGGCCGAACAAAGTGCGGAAAAGTCAGCTGCGGCGCGCTACTTTGTTGGCAAGGATCGAAATAAGAATGCCGAGCATTACGTAACCCACAATGACTTCCACCATGACAATGGCTGCAGCTGTGCGGGTATATGGCGTGATGTCACCAAAACCCAGCGTGGTAAACGTGACTACGCTGTAGTAGAGCGTGGTGAACAGCGTCCAGCCGAGCCCGTCTGCATTGCTCACGGTGAAAGCGTCAGCGCCCAGTGCATAGTAGATGAGACTGAATGCCACTGTGATCACCAGCGACCAGGCCACCACCCTGGCGATGGAGCGACCGCAATCGGTGACCACGTACCAGGCGGCGTAGTAAAAAGGATGGGCGTCGCGAAACTCTTCGATGTAATCCTGATCCTGGGCAAAACGCCGGAAACGGCTGCTACCGTAACAAGTGACAGCGCGGATGCCGCGGAAGGTGGTGTTGCGGTCGTATTCGATCCCATCAGCCTGGGCGTTTTCAAGGTTAGCGGATTGTAATCTGGCGCTGCGCACGTCGGCCTGGGTCAGCGTCGCCCCCTGCAGGTCAGCATGCTCCAGATTGGCGGCAAACAGAGTGGTGCTGTGCAGATTGGCGCCGCGCAGACGTGCACTGGACAGGTCTGCTCTGGAAAGATCGAGCGCGCTCAGGTCCAGCTCGTTCAGATTGGCGCCTGTCAGCACCCCGCTTTGCAGCTGGGCTTCGGTCAGCGTTGCGCCACTGAAGTCTGAACGTATGCAGGCCGCGTGGCGCATGTCCGCTTGATAAAGATTGGCGTCAGTAAAGCGGGGCCCTTGCCGCACGTGGCCCAGCTCGTTATCCGCGTGCAGGGTGGTGTGACTGAGATTACAACCGCTCAAGTCGGCTCCGCTGAAGTCGGCCAAAAGCAGGTTGGCGCCCTGCAGATTGGCACGTCGCAGCTGTGCATCGCGCAGGTCGGCGTGGATTAGTT
>JBCCUW010000402.1:0-4430 GCA_039196385.1 Pseudomonadota bacterium | reverse complement strand
GCATGATGCCCTTTACCTTGATCTCCCTGGCAGCAGTCGTCAGCGGTAACACCAATATCATTATGCTGGGCCAGTTGAGTGACGCGGAGCAAGTCGGTATCTATCGAGTCGCTCTGCAGGGCAGCTTATTAGTCACCTTCAGCCTGCAGGTAGTCAACGCAATTATCACGCCTCAAATCGCCGCACTGTATGCCGGGGGCAAACTTGCAGAGCTGCAAACGCTCGTGCGGCGCAGCGCCCGCCTGATCACATTGACCGCACTGCCGGCCGCAGTGTTGCTGGTCCTGATTGGCGAGTGGCTGATCGTTACCCTGTTCGGTCCCGCTTATGCGGCGAGTTATCTGCCCATGACCGCACTGGCTTGCGGCACCCTCGTCACCGCGATGTTCGGGTCGTTAGCGCAATTACTGGAGATGACCGGCAACGAGCGAGAAACCGCCAGAGCGTTGTGGCTGACTACAGGCGCCAACGTGTTACTGAACTTTGTTTTGATCCCGCAGCTGGAAGCGCTTGGTGCAGCCATTGCTACTGCTTGTAGTGTGGTCATGTGGAACATACTGCTGTACCGGAAGGTGCGGAGCAAACTGGGGATTAACCCAACAGTTCTAAGCAAAGCAGAAGTTTCGAAGTAGCATAACCTGACACTGCGCCTATGGTGGTTACGAGGGATTCCGCCGTGAACTGCATCGCATCACCATCTATTAAGCGTCAACGAACACTTTACACAGAACCCACCGGACCACATGCTTAGGTACACAGCATGGTGGGTACAATTATGAGCGATCCGGCAGACAACGCAGAACGGCCATGGGAAGGTGATCTGAGCAGCCTGGACTTGAGCCGCCCGAGGTTATTCTCGAAAGACGAATGGCGTCCCTACTTCAAGCGCTTCCGCGAAGAAGACCCCGTTTATTTTCACGAAGACTCCTATTTTGGCCCGTACTGGTCTATTACAAAGTTCGATGACATTGTTGCGATAGATAGGAATCACCAGCAATTCTCATCCGCGTCAGGCATTACCGTGGTCGACACTGAAGCCGGCCTGCCGGTAAAGAGCTTCATCACCTCCGACCAACCCGATCACGGACCCGCTCGCAAGGCGGTGCAACCGGTTGTTGCACCCAAAAATCTGCAACAACTGGAATCATTGATTCGCTCTCGCGCCAGTGAAATTCTCGACAGCTTGCCCGTTGGTGAGCCATTTAACTGGGTTGATGCGGTATCCATTAACCTGACGACACAGATGCTGGCCACGCTGTTCGATTTTCCTTTCGAAGAGCGCGCCAAACTCACCGCCTGGTCCGACAACTTTACCAACGGCGCGCCAAGGCATGACAAAGAAGCGCAGGCGGCAAGCCGCCAGATGGCCATGGATTGCATGGCTTATTTCCAGGAACTCTGGCATCGCCGCCAGGCAGAGCCCACCGGCGGCTTCGATCTGATTACGCTGATGCAGCAAGATCCACATACGGCGAACATGATCGATAACCCGATGGAGTATCTCGGCAATATTGGCCTGTTGATTGTTGGGGGCAACGATACGACCCGCAATTCAATCACCGGCGGTGTTCTGGCACTGAACCAGAATCCGGACCAGTATGACAAACTCCGCGCCAACCCTGGACTCATTGCCAGCATGGTGCCCGAGATAATCCGCTGGCAGACCCCACTGACCCACATGCGCCGTACCGCTTTGGAGGACGTGGAATTCTGTGGCAAAACCATCCGCAAGGGTGACAAAGTGGTTATGTGGTATGTCAGCGGCAATCGTGACGACACGGTCATTGATCAGGCTGACAAATTTATCATCGACCGGCAAAATCCCCGCCACCACGTATCATTCGGCTTCGGCATTCACCGCTGTATGGGCAATCGCCTGGCTGAAATGCAGTTACGGGTATTGTGGGAAGAGATCGTGCAACGTTTCGACAAGGTGGAAGTGGTCGGGCCGGTGGCGCGCGTACATTCCAACTTTGTACGCGGTTATGCAGAGTTGCCGGTGGTCGTACATCCGCACTGACACCGGCAGCAGCATCGCCCAGGACACACAAGCCTGACAGATTGCCAGGCTCAGCGTGCCTCGTCAGCTCGCTTGTTTAGGGATTAACCTGACCGGCAGATGGGTATAACCCTTAACAAAAGAAGAGAAGGTATAGCTCGGCTCACCCATCACTTCAACCCGTTCAAATCGAGGTAATAACTCTTCCCATAAAACGCGTAGCTGCAGCTCTGCCAGACGATTACCCATACAGCGATGCAGACCAAACCCAAACGATAGGTGCTGGCGTGCATTCCGGCGTTCGATATCCAGGACATCGGCGTCAGCAAACACCTCGGCGTCGCGATTGCCCGAGACATACCACATCAGCACCTGATCGTCTTTGCGGATGAGTTTGCCGGCAACCTCCACATCTTTTGTGGCGGTGCGACGCATGTAGGATAACGGCGTCTGCCAGCGGATGACTTCAGCGACCATCTGCGGGATCAACGCCGGGTTAGCACGGAGTTTGTCATATTGTTCGGAGAACTTATTCAGCGCATACACGCTGCCTGACATCGTATTGCGCGTGGTGTCATTGCCGCCTACGATCAATAACAGCAGATTGCCCAGATGCTCACCCACGTGCATATCCCGGGTTGCTTCACCATGCACCAGCATCGACACCAGGTCGTTACCCGGATTCTGGCGCCGCTCTTCCCACAAACGCGCAAAGTAGCCCACACATTCGTTGAACTCATCCCGCTTCTGTTCCTGGGTTTCGACTATGCCGCCCGGTTCAGGAATGGCAAACACAACATCCGACCAGCGGGTCAGCTTACGGCGATCGTCAAATGGAAAGTCGAACAACGTGGCCAGCATCATCGTGGTCAGCTCAATGGATACGTTGTCGACCCAGTCGAACGTTTCATTCACTGGCAGGCTGTCTAACAGCCGGCTGGTGCGTTCTCTGATCAAGGGTTCCAGATTGGCCAGATTCCGGGGCGCGGCCACACTCGCGACAGTTTTGCGTTGTTCATCGTGCTCAGGCGGGTCCTGGGCAATAAAGGCGGCACTGCTGCCTTGAAAGACAGTGGGTGGCTCAACGCCGATGGGGAAGCCGATGGTGATGCCATGCGCTGATGAAAAAGATTGCCAGTCCTGATCTACCCGTTTGATGTCCGCATATTTAGTAATGGACCAGTAACGACCCGCGCTGGGAATTTCATTGAAGTGCACCGGGTCTTCTGCACGCAATCGCTCGAACACTTCCTGCCAGCGGTTCTCCTTGAACAAGTGTGCATTAACCGGATTGATCTCTTCCAGTGGCATCTCATACGCGCCCGGTACATTGCCGCCAACAGCGGCCTGATGCTGCTCAGGCGTGCGGTAGTCGAGCGGTTCACTGACTGCATTTTCACTCATGTCCTGGTCCTTCTTTCCTTTTACTTAAACTTTCATTCTTTACCCTAAGAACCATAACAGATCTTATGTTATAGTAAAGGCCGTCATGACCCAGGCCAGGAGACACGGATGGGACGCACAGGGAAATCGCAGCTCGATTGGATCAACGCCGGACAGGCCCTGCTGATCGAGGGCGGCATCAATGCGGTGAAACTGCATCGCCTGACTGCTGCAATGGGCGTTTCCACAGGCAGTTTTTACCATCACTTCAGAAATTTTGATGCTTACCTGGACGAGCTCGCGGACTACTATGGCGTAGAACAGGTCAGACGGTTGTTTGAGCAGGCCCGCGCCCTGGCGGGTGATGAACCTGAAGCCAGACTGCTGAAAGCGACCGCAATCTTCGGGCGCAGCTCCATGCGGGTGCTGAACATCGCGATGCGCTCCTGGGCTCACGATAATCCCCGCGCCCGATCTGCCGTGGAGCGTTACGACGCCGCCCTTGCCCAGAACCTGGACGACATTTTTCTGTCCATGGGCTTCGACGAGTTGGAAGCGAAGTCCCGCACTCTGATCATGCTGGGCCTGGCGTCCGTTCACTTCGATCCAGACATGCAGCCCACCATGCGTGAGCGCTGGCATTGCATCAGGTCGTTGATTATTCCTGAGAGCAGCTTAAGCAGCATCCACACCCGTCCAGCAAAAGCGGGCTGATCTCCGCAACCACTCCAGCCCCCTTATTAGTTGCATGACAGGACTATGATGTGGACAATGCCTGGACAATATTCAGGCTATGACAACTAACGACGCGTTCAACTATGGCGTCTTTCATGTCAATCAGCCCCTTAAACCAGGAGAACAACGTGAGTGAAGTTGCCGTAATTATCGGTGGCGGACCTGGCATCAGTGCCAGCTGCGCCAGATTGTTTCGCGAGCAGGGCATGCAGGTGGCAGTCGCCGCACGTAACGTGGATAAGCCCGTGCTCCAGCAACTGGCCAGTGAACTCGGGGTGCACATTGTGGCCTGTGACGCCGCCAATCCAGACTC
>JBCCUW010000401.1:0-4434 GCA_039196385.1 Pseudomonadota bacterium | reverse complement strand
TGCGCATTGCGCTGGCGTCCATTCACCATCATCATCAGTATACCGTCTGTTCACGTCAGCACCTGCTTCTACCAGCAGTTCAACAATTGGCTGGTTGCCGAGGCGCGCTGCAGTCATCAATGGTGTTTCCAGTTCGTCGTCGATTTCGGGTGGCTGTCCGAATTCGAGCAGAACTTTCACAGCGTCTAAAGTCTCGAATCGCACCGCGTTGACCAGGTTCGTAGACGATGATGACATGCCATTCGCCAACAGATACTCAAGCATCTCTATGTTGACAGCACCGACCTGTCGACCGAGAAGGTCAACCCGAAATGAGTTCAATAACTGAAAGTCCGCATGCTCGGCGTCCATACTTCGTACGCGCTGAAGGTCACCGTCGTACACTGCTCTGGCCAGCTCACCAATTTGTGCACCGGATTCATCAGCCCCGTGGGTACGGAGCAAAGTCTGAATGTGGTCGCGTTTCGACTCATCCACAAGCGTACTTGCCATCCAGGGCGTCCAGCCTAGCGCGTCCAGCAATGAAGGGTCCGCACCACCCTCTAACAACCGCTTTACAACTTTTGTGGCCTCTTCATGAACCGCGTGAGTCAGCAGCGTACGCCCGGCAGGCACATGACCATTTGATGTATTAGTTTCAGACGTGACTGCATCAGGATCTGCACCGGCTTCAATAGCAGCGACAATCGCATCTAAAGCGCCGGGTTTGCGCGGCTCAAGCACGCCCCGTAACAGCTTGGTGTTTGCCTTACCCGCCATACACTACTCCAACTTTCGAGCTGTTTATTAGTGACATTTTTAGGGCTACCATCTTGCCCCGCAGGATTAAACCAGGTTGAAAGGTCAATAAACCTGCAGACAACCCTCAATAGTGGGAAGTACTACCGATATACATACAAGATAGTTGTTAGAGTCCGGATACTCAACCGGGAACATTCACGTGAAATACAACTGTCTGCGGCCCCTCTGCATCCTCGCCACACTCCTGCTACCAATAACATCGCTTCACAGCACCGTGACGCAACCGGGTTGGGCAGAATACGAGATCGTGCCACTGAAGTATGGCATCAGTGGAGAGGAAATCGACGTTTCACAACTCCCCTTTGAGGTAGCATTCGTTAACCTGAAAGATTCGCATCTGGTGCCTACCTCCCAATGGCATCAGCAAATCCGCAAGGTTTTTCGCACCGCTGTCGAACAACAAGACGGCAAGGTGCTGCTACTACCGGTACAGATTCAAGCCATGGGGTATACCCGTGCTCTCCGTCACTATTTTTCCCTGCAGTTACAGCGCCTGTTTACGGAGGCCGATTACCAGTTGGTAGCGAACCAGACGCTTCTGGCAGATGCATTCAAATTCAGCCGCAATTTCTCCAGCGAAGAGATCGAGCAACTGGCAGAGGCAGCCGGTGCTGACATGATTGTTGAACCCTACGTAGGCAACTATCCAACAGGCCGGGGAATGCGGGACATGATTGTCTCTTTGCGGGTGTGGGAGAAAGACAGTTCCGAGGCATGGGTAAAAAACGCCAGGACCAGCCCAGTGTTCTCTGCTGCCGAGGGTGTGCGCACCCCAATGGAAACCTTCAATGGTTTCATACCGCAAATAAAGTACTGGCTGGCACCGAGGCACAATTGGCAACCGCATAAGGTCACAGCGCAACCTCTGAAAACACGGCCGCTCGACTTCGGAAATACTGACTTCACCAATCCGCTGGAAGAGGCGATCTATCTACAATTGCTCGGCAGCCTGACGCCGCGCATGGCAGAAGACTTACGCCAGAACTATTTCATCCGCTCTTTGGACCTGTTGGAGCGCACCAACGCGCTGCACGAAGACTACAATCACCTGAAAGCCCGCGCGCTCAGAGAGGTGCTGTCGGTCTCCAACGCCAGCACGCTGCTGCAGAACAGTACCCATCCCGCCGACCAGTGCTATCTGGCCTATCTGCAAGCCAATCTCACAGGACACCAGGGCTGCGCAGCAGACCATGAGCATCCGGCGTTGCAATTCATCAGCAGCTTGGAAACCCTGCGCATGGCAACGGCATTCCACCGGGACGATGTCGAAAATCCGACCGTTGCACAGCTGGTAGAATTGGCTGAACAAGTCGGTAACGACTGGTTGCCCGCCACCCTTGCTTTCGCCCAATCCATGGACTTATGGCGGCGTGCAGACAACGATTGGGTGAAGCGGGCGTTGGACGATCAATTCCCTCTACCGCAGTACACCCAGGCCACCGTCGAAGCCCGAGCTTTGCTGGGCGAAGACCCAAGCGATGAAGCACGCATCGCTCCCGTAAAACACTTCCAGAAAATGCTGACAGATGTTCCAGCGGACAAGCTGCTGGCCGGCCATGGAGACAGCGTTTCCGAGTTTGATCACCTGCAGTTCCTGACTGCGCATGGTGTCGACACGCTGTTGAAAGCTGCAGAACGCATGACCGACTACCAGGCTCTACCAGAGCAAGCCATCGAGTATCTCCGCCAATGGGAGGCGCAAATGCAGGGCCATCCCAGGTATGCGGCTCTGCAGGCCAGCGCATATTGGTCAGCATCTGAAGACGCCCCCAAAGACCGCATAGAACATCTGCAAAGCCGCGCGGTAGAGATGGGCCAACTGGCGTATGTTTGGTCCGAAGGCATGTCCAATGCGGCACATACCGGGCAGACCAGAGCGGGTTGGGCATCATCGAACAATCGGTTTCCCTACCTCTGGCATTACGACTTACCCAGTGGCATGGTCCACACGCGCAATTTCTACAATCTCGAATTCCACCTGTATGAACAAAATGCGGAACGTAAGCTGCGCAGGAACGAACCGCTGGGCGAACTTGAAGATCAGTTCAATGGCTATCATCGTAAGGATACTTTGCTGCTGAAAGTCACCCATGAAAAAGGTGATGAAGAAGCCGCAGCTGAAATCGCCAAGCGCCTGATAGAGCAAAAGCCGGACATATTCGAACCCTACGAAATACTGGCTGAACAATATCGGCGTGCGGGTAATTTTGCTGAAGCGGGCGAAGTGCTGCGCAAATTTCCGGTGTTTACCGGTGAAGACCGCAAAGAACCCGTCAAAAACTCCCACCGTGCGGGCAAAGCGGCAGACGATTTTCTCTGGGCCGGACAAACAGAACTGGCGAACGAGTTTTACCGGATTGCCACAGAAATCGGCTCTGGCTCGGGCAGCGACATCATCGGCAGAATGCGGATGGCTCAGGCTGAGCAGAACCTGGAGCAGATGGCGGGGTTAGCGCAGTATTCAGCACAAAGGTACCCGAGTTCCAGAAGCCTGCGCGACTATCTCGGCTTGCTCGTCAACTTCGGTATGGCTGAGGAGGTGTTGAGTGTATTTGACGAGGTCTATGCACAGCATCAGGATCTTCGCACCTGGGTTCCTGCGATGGTGGCGCAACGCGCACTGGAGTTTTCCGATTCTGACATCGCAGACTGGTTAAACCGCGAAAACTTCACCGGAAATACCAAACATAATGTTTTGCGCATGCAGCAGATGGTGCGCAGCGTGACAACGGACCGCATCCCGTCCATGCAGGCAGTCGAACTCGTCGAGGCAATAGATGGGCTCTATATGAAACACGATGAGGGCCATATGGCGTCAAGCAGGTTCCTCAACGAATCTTTCGTAAAACACGACATCAACATCACCAAAGCAAAAGCCGGTGACCGGTTTGCTTACGTGAGCATGGATTACAAGGGTAAGGGCCACTTTGTGGAATCAAGAAACAAACGCGTCGTGCATGCGAATCGCCTTGCAAAGTTGGGGGAGTTTTCCGAAGCGGAGAAAATCCTCGACAACCTGCATGCTGAATTCACGCTGATTCTTGAGCCTCACGCTTTACCCCTGTTTGCCTACGTGAAAGGGCGCCTGGGTAAACCCGACGAAGTCCGGCAGATCTTAAAGCCCATCTCACCCAGATCTCAAAAAGTTGAGTACGAGTTGGCCTTGGTCCTGGCGGAGGGTCTGACCGGCAATAAGGAACAAGCCATCAAGCATATGGACAAAGCTCTGGGTTTTGCCGCCGGCAACACGAAAACCCCAATGTTTCGCACCTTTGCTGTCGGCCAGACGCTGTACTGGCTGTGGGAAGCGACGGGAGAAGAGGTATACAGACAAAGAGGACTGGCCTGGGCAAAAAACCGACAGGTCGCCGAGTTTTTCCACGCCTGGCCTTACGCGCTGGAGGCAGTGCTGACCAACAACAATAACGATCAACTGCGCGCCTCTAAAAAAGCGTTGTATCTGGACCCTCAGTCGCACTGGATGAAATCTGTACCGGAGTCCGTGCTGCAAACGTAAGCTTCCCCGTCAAGCCGACAGTTTAGAAATAGAGTTCATGGCTTGGTAACGGGCTTCCGCAGGGGTGCGATCGCCCAGTGAGTCATGTGGTCGTTCCTCGTTGTATTCCAACATCC
>JBCCUW010000400.1:0-4435 GCA_039196385.1 Pseudomonadota bacterium | reverse complement strand
CGAAAACAAACTGGCAGAGTACAAGGCACTGGGTGTCAGCATTGTCGCGGGAACCGTGGACACCGAGGAACAGACTCTGGACGTGGCCCGTGACCTCAGTTTCCCCGTGGCTTACGGTATGACGATCGCTGACGCGGAAGCTGTTGGTGCTAAGTGGGAGCCACGTCGCGACCATATCCAGCCTGCTGAATTCATCATGCGCGGCGATGGCACGGTGATGGCGTCCACCTACAGCAACTCGCCGGTGGGGCGCATGGACCCGGCCGAAACCCTGGTGCTGCTGCAGTTTCTGGATTCCCGCGCCAAACAAAAAGGCTAAAGGCAGAAAGGCTAAAGGCAAAAGACGGTCCGGCTGAAACTGGCTGTGGCTGACTAAACCTGACTAAACCTGACTAAAAAATGCCCGGATCAGAAGATCTCTTCCGGGCTCAACTCGAAAGTCTGAATCAGCTCGCGGCGGACATTTTCGTAGGTGTTCGGAAACTCCGTTTTTAACACCTCAAGGTCACCACGCACCTCGCTATCGAGACCCTGATGCACAATAATCTCCACCCGTCGGTTGCGGGCCTTACCCGCAGCGGTGGTGTTGCTGACCAACGGTTTGGTTTCCGCAAAACCGGTGATCGAAAATCGCTCCTGTTCAATTTCCGGATCTTCGAACAACCCATGCGCCACGCTGACGGCTCGGGCACTGGACAGCGCCCAGTTCGAACGAAACCGACTGGTCGCGATAGGATCATCGTCCGTATGACCTTCGACAATGATTTTACCTTCTACGTCGCGTAACTGTTGGCGGATGATTTTCAGTACCGGTTTGAAGGCAGACGACAGTTCCGCTGAACCGGAACCAAAGTTGCCATGCTCTTTGATGCGAATGGTGATCCGCCGTCCGGCGGTTTCCAATTCCAGAACGCCCGCCGCAATTTCTTTGCTGAGCGCCTGAGCCATATCAATGGCATCCTTTTCGGTGTCGCCCACGAGGTCTTTGATCTTGTCGACCACAATCATTTTCTGCGCATCGCCGCTTTCACCGGAGTTACTTGAGCCCAGATCCTGGCAGGCGACATCCAGGCTATTGCGCGACTCATCGGTGGTTTTCTGCCAGATCTGATTCAATGGTGTGGGTTGCGGCTTACCCGGGGAGAACTCCTGGGCAATGATGCTGGTACCTTTGGGCGGATCCGTCACCTGCAGCTGTTTTTGTACCCCGAAAGCCTGACTCATGGAACCCGCAAGGCGCTTGAACTTGAGCACGTCCATCTCTGAAAAAGACAACAGCAGAACAAAGAAGCACATCAACAGCGACATCAGGTCGGCAAAGGTCATAACCCAGCCGGCACCTCCGCCGCTGTCGCTATTGGATTCTTCTACCTCTTCCATCTGGCTCAACGCCCGAGCTGCCTATTCTTCTTCAGCACGTTTTGATTCAGGCAGATAGGTCTTCAACATGGAGTCAATAATGCGCGGGTTCTGGCCGGCCTGAATGGCCAACAACGCATCAATGACCATGGACTTGACCAGGCCTTCTTCCGTGCGCCGCAATTCAAGTTTGTCAGCCACCGGCAGCGCAATCATGTTGGCGACCATGGCGCCATAAAGCGTTGTCAACAGGGCAACCGCCATCGCCGGGCCAATAGACTTGGGATCGTCCATATTGGACAGCATCGCCACCAGACCAACCAGCGTACCGATCATGCCCATGGCCGGTGCAACTTCGCCCAGTGCGGTGAATATTTTTGCACCCCATTCGTGGCGCTCCTGGGTCTTTTTCAAGTCTTTAGTCAGCAGGTTACGCACCACATCCGCGTCATGCCCGTCGACCAGCAGCTGGATGCCTTTGTCGAGGAAGCCGTTCGAGACTTCTTTGCCTTCCAGGGCCAGCAGGCCGCCTTTGCGCGCTTCGTCCGCCAGCGCCACCACTTCTTCGATCAGATCGCTGGGGGCGGTCAGTTTGAAGCTGAAGGCTTTGATCGCAATTTTGATCGCGCCCAGAAACTGCACCAGGCTGAACTTCATCAGCACCACAAAGAGCGAGCCGACCAGGACAATCATGAGCGAAGGCGCGTTTACAAACATGCCGACTGAACCGCCCGACAGCATTGCAAATATGACAATGCCGAATGCGCCAAGTAAGCCGATTAGAGTCGCCAGATCCATGCCACTGATTCCCAGGTTCTTTCTCAAAAATAAGTCTAGTCAAAGATTTCAAAATTACCCGAGCACCCGTGTTATGGGCTTTTCAGCCGCGGCCAGGCTTGTTACCTTGCCGCCATGGCGAACAAAAAAAACACAAGTGACAAAAATCTGACGCCGGACCCCGCAAACGACGTCAATCTCGAGTTGGACTTCGAACAAGCGCTGGCGGAACTGGAAAATCTGGTCAATCAGATGGAAGGGGGTGAATTAAGCCTGGACCAGTCTCTGCAAGCCTTCGAACGCGGCGTGCTGCTCACACGACACTGCCAGGCCGCGCTGGAGGCTGCAGAATTGAAAGTACAGACGTTAACTGGCGACGGTGAGCTGGTTGATCTGGAAACCGGCGAAGTGCAGGGTGGGGCATCTGAGTGAACAGCGCCCTGGCCGCACTGCGCGAGCATATTAACGCCGCCCTCGACCAGCACCTGCCAGAACACTCCGACATCGCTCAACCCGTGGTTGACGCCATGCGCCACTCGGTGCTGGGCGGCGGTAAGCGCTTGCGACCGATGCTGGTGTGCGCCAGTTGCGACGCCGTGGGCGGCAAAATCCAGGACGCTTTGCCGGCAGCCTGTGCCCTGGAGTTCATTCACGCTTATTCTCTGATCCATGACGACCTGCCGGCCATGGACGATGATGACATTCGGCACGGACTGCCCAGTGCTCATGTTGTCTACGGCGAAGCCAACGCCATTCTCGCGGGTGACAGCCTCCATTCTCTAGCGTTCCAGACGATTGCCAATAGCGTAGACGAAAGCCCCGCCAACAAACTGAAGAAAATAGAGCTGCTTGCCAACGCCGCGGGCTGGGCAGGCATGGCCGGTGGCCAATGCCTGGACATTGCGGCTGAAGGCCAGTCATTGAGTCTGTCTGAGTTGCAGGTTCTGCACAGCGCCAAAACCGGCGCACTGATTCGTGTCGCAGTGCAGATTGGTACCTTAACGCCCACACAGACCCCGGTCAGCAAAGAACAGTATTTACTGCTGACCGAATTTGGCGACCGGCTTGGCCTGGCTTTTCAAGTGATGGACGACGTCCTTGATGTCACCCAGAGCACCACGGTGCTGGGTAAGCCAGCGGGGTCTGATGAAGCGTTGAACAAAAACACCTTTCCCAAGCTGATGGGTATCGAACAGGCACGGGAAATGGCGCACAGCCTGGTGAACGAGGCCCGTTTGTTGTTAGGCCGAACCCGCCTCAAGACCGACCTGTTGGAACAGCTGGCGACTATGGTCGTGAATCGCGAGTATTGAGCGTGACTGAAGCACTCACTCAGTAACGCGCGGTCAGCGTCAACACACCATTATTGTCCTGCATCTGAACGTGATTGAGAAAGGACATGCCTAACAAGACATCCACAGGAAACCGCCCCTGTATGACGGCAGATTCCACGCCATGCACGCTGATTCCACCCACAGTGACTTTGTCGAGGCTGAGAAAGTAAGCCTGCGCGGTGCCCTGAGCCGTCTCAACATAACCGGGTTCGCCCGCCCTAAAATCCAACCCCATGGCTGTCGCCTGACGCTCGCTGATGGCCACAATGGACGCGCCGGTGTCGACCAGAAAGTCGACCAGGTGATCGTCGATGGTACCGCGCACCCGGTACTGCCCAAGCGGGTCACGGTTGATATGCACCGCATTGGCGGTGGGTTTCGCAAATACAGAACCAACCCGCGCACTGAGACGCAGCGGGTATTCTTTGCCTTGATAACGCACGCGCGCCTGGAAGGGGTCAGCGTCGATCAAAGTCACACCATCAGCGGAGGTTTCTCCTACCCTCAGCATCGCCTCACCAGCCTGGGTCTTGATGACCGCGCGATCCTTGAACAATGCCACAATCTCAACAGGGGCGGCCAGACCAGCCTGCGCAATACAAAGTAATCCCAGAGCCAGCACAATCCGCATGGGTTGAAGAACACTGTGCATGATTGACTCCTGCCGTTAGCTACGCCGGGTACCGCCCGATGCGCTCATTCTAAGCGAGGAAACCGCGGTAATGACGGCATTTTGTCCACCCTTTACGCGGCAGGGGAATAGCGCGCAGCGGTTTTGCGAATCAGGTCACGAAGTAGACTGCCAGCAGACACACGAGCCCGGCCACAGCCCCGGCTACGAGGTCGTCCAGCATCACCCCCAGGCCACCCTTAACCTCACGATCGAGCCAGCCGATGGGGCCGGGTTTCAGGATATCCAACAGGCGAAACAAAACCAGCGCGAGCAGCGCAAGCCACCAGGCTTG
>JBCCUW010000399.1:0-4446 GCA_039196385.1 Pseudomonadota bacterium | reverse complement strand
TCTACGAAAAGCCGACTGCGGTGCGTAAACGCAAAGCAGCCGCTGCGGTAAAACGGCACATGAAGAAACTGCAACGGGAAGCCCGCAAGTACGAGCGCGCATACTAGGCGCAATGCCGTTGTGACCGGTTAGCGGGCCGGTCACGGAAATCCAGACGCGCCTCTGGCATCTGGGCCTCCGGCCTCTGAATAGTTCCAATAGTTCCAATAGTTCTTATGGATCCAATGGAGCCAAACTTTTCCATGATCATCACCAGCTCACCCTTGGTCGACCTGCCGCGCCACTTAACGTAAATTCCGTCTAAATACGCATACCAAACAGGGATCGCTGATGTCTGAACTCCAAGAGTCTATTGCGGCACAAACCAAAAACGCGATGAAAGCCCGCGATAAAGCGCAGGTTGCGGTGTTGCGCATGGTGAATGCGGAACTGAAGCGGGTGGAAGTGGATGAACGCCGTGAACTGTCAAACGATGATGTGCTGGCCATTCTGACCCGGATGGTCAAACAGCGTAAAGATGCTTTGCAGCAGTTTCGCGCGGCTGAGCGTAATGACCTGGCGGAGCAGGAGGCTTATGAGATCAGCCTGATCGAGACGTTTTTGCCGGCGCAGCTTGACGATGATGCCCTTGGCGCGCTGATAGAGCAGTGTATTGAGACCGCTGGCGCAGAAGGAATGCAGGATATGGGTAAAGTAATGGCGGCGCTTAAACAAGCGGCAGGCAATCAGGTCGACATGGGTAAGGCAAGCGCCCTGGTGAAAGCCAAATTAGGCAATTAAATAGTGCATAAGCAGAGAAGGACGAAATGAGCGAATTACGCACGGATGTGGTGCCGGTCATACTGGCGGGTGGAGTAGGGAGCCGATTGTGGCCGGTTTCGCGCACCTATTTTCCCAAGCAGTTTCACAAGCTGCTGGGTGAACACTCATTTCTCCAGAATACGCTCTTGCGGGCTGACAAAGTCAGTACGCGAGCGCCGCTGCTGGTGTGCAACGAAGAACATCGTTTTCTGGTGGCAGAGCAGTGCCGGGAAATCGGAGTTTCCTGGGATCAGCTGATTCTGGAGCCGGAGGGTCGTAATAGTGCGCCAGCGATTGCTCTGGCGGCCTGGCACGCGGTGGCTAACAACCCCGACGCGCTGCTGCTGGTTATGCCTTCTGACCACCTGATCAATGATGAAGATGGTTTTGCCTCAGCCGTGGCCAGTGCCGTGGAAGGCGCACGGTGTGGTGGCTTGGTGACGTTTGGCGTGACGCCGGATCGGGCAGAGACCGGCTACGGTTATATTCAGTTGCACGACGTTGATGCTGGCCTGCAGAAAGCGCTGAAATTTGTTGAAAAGCCGGATGCTAAAACTGCTGAGCATTACCTGGCGTCGCGCAACTATCTCTGGAACAGTGGGATGTTTGTGCTCAGTGCGCAGGGATATCTTGATGAATTGACAGTACATAGCCCGGCCATGGCCGAATGTACCCGATTGGCCATGGAAGCCGCTGAGGGTGATATGGACTTCCTCCGACCCGGAGCCCAGTTTCTGGAATCGCCCGCCGACTCCATCGATTATGCGGTGATGGAGCGCACCGACAAAGCGCAGGTGGTGCCCGTTGATTTTGGTTGGAACGATATTGGTTCCTGGACGGCTATCTACGCAGAGTCCAATTGTGATGATGAAGGTAATCACCTGCGCGGTGATGTTGTGGCCATAGATACAACCAACACATACGTGCAGGCCAGCCAGCGGCTGGTCGGTACGATCGGCGTAGACAATCTGGTTGTGGTGGAAACTACAGACGCCGTGCTGGTGGCTGATCAGGATCGAGTGCAGGACGTTAAAGAAATTGTCAGTCGACTGGCTGCTGATGAGCGCAGTGAACACCTCTACCACAGCGAAGTGTTTCGTCCCTGGGGCAGCTATGAGGGCATTGCAGAAGGGGATCGTTACCAGGTCAAATGTATTAAGGTGAAGCCAGGCGCAGCTTTGAGTCTGCAGCTGCACCATCATCGTTCGGAACACTGGATTGTGGTTAAAGGCGCTGCGCGAGTGACCCGCGGTGAAGAAGTATTCACGTTGGGTGAAAACGAGAGCACCTACATACCTCGAGGCGCCAGGCACAGACTTGAAAATCCCGGCAAGCTACCGCTGGAACTGATCGAAGTGCAGGTCGGCCCGTATCTCGGCGAAGATGATATTGAGCGATTCGAGGACGTTTACGGCCGGTAGTGTTAATCTCGTGGTTTCCCGATTAACGACCACCGGGTAACAGTGCCAGGCCGCATCCCACAAAGCTTTATCAATGATCTGCTTGACCGCGTTGACATCGTCGACGTGGTGGACGCGCGGGTCAAATTGAAGAAGACCGGCAAAAACTACTCGGGTTTATGCCCGTTCCACGATGAAAAAACCCCGTCCTTTACGGTCAGCCCCGATAAACAGTTTTTTCACTGTTTTGGCTGTCAGGAGAGCGGTACCGCGCTGACCTTCATTATGCAATACGAGCGGCTGGAGTTTGTTGAGGCTGTTGAATTGCTGGCCAGACAACTCGGTCTTGAAGTACCGCGCGAGAAGGGCGGCCGGGAGCGTCCCCAGGTCGACCCGGATCTGTATGCGGTACTGGGTCAGGCAGAGCAGTACTACCGCCGCAGCCTGCGCCAGTCAGATGAGGCCATTGCTTATCTGAAAAGTCGTGGGATGTCCGGCGAAATTGCGCGAGATTTTGGTATCGGCTATGCCCCGGAGGGCTGGCAAAATCTCAGTGAAAACCTGGGACCGGTCAAGACGGAGCAACTGCTGGATACGGGCTTGAGCATCAAGAACGAAAAAGGTCGGGTGTATGACCGCTTCCGCCAGCGCATCATGTTTCCTATTCGCGATACCCGCGGCCGGGTCATCGGTTTTGGCGGTCGGGCCATGGCGAAAGACGAGCAGGGGCCGAAATACCTCAACTCACCCGAAACTCAGGTGTTTCACAAGAGTCAGGAGCTGTATGGCTTGTATGAAGCGCGCAGGGCCTTGCGGCACATTGATCGGCTGATTGTTGTTGAGGGCTATATGGATGTGGTTGCACTGGCCCAGCACGGTTTTGCCAATGCAGTGGCGACGCTGGGCACAGCGACAGGAGAGGCGCATTTTCACAAGTTATATCGAATAACAGACGAGGTGATCTGTTGCTTTGACGGTGATCAGGCCGGGCGCCAGGCAGCCTGGCGCGCATTGGACGCCGCACTGCCCACGCTGAACGAGCATCGGCAGCTGAAATTTGTCTTCCTGCCGGACGGTGAAGACCCGGACAGCCTTGTGCGGCAGAAAGGTCAGGACGCCTTTCAACAGTTTCTTGACAACGCTTCCCCTGGGCTGGAGTTGCTTTTTGCGCGCCAGGCAGAGGGGTTGGACCTGCAAACCCTGGACGGTCAGGCAAAGCTGGCGGGATTGCTGAATCCGTATATCAGCAAAGTCCCTGATGGTTTGTTGAAAGACCTGTTGCTGCAACGTTTGGCCGACCTGACCGGGGCCGGCCGGCAGCGCCGTCGTGTGGCGCCGATGGCTACCCAGAAGCCTTCTGACGAACTTCCTGATAAGCGCCTGGGTAAAGTCAGCCAGCGACTGCTGACGTTGCTATTGAAAGAGCCGGTGTGGTGGTTCGAATTAACCGAGGCTCAGCGCGCTGGGTTACTTGAGTCTAAAGATCGCCTGGGCATGTTGGGCGAATTGATTGCCTACATTGATTCTAATGATCAGGTAGACACTGAGGAACTGCTGGTGCGGTGGTCTGATCACCCCGACTATCCCTGGTTACTGCAGCGCGCGCAGCAGAGCAGTGAGATTGATCGAGCGGCGCAGCAAGCTGGTTTTGTGGAAGGCATGGGCCGTTTGCTGGACATGCTGACCCGTATTGCCAGGCAGCAACAGCTTTCAAACCTGAAAGAATCGCAAAATGTTGAAGAACTTCGCAAGTATTGGCAGATGCGCGATACCTGAGCCGTCTAGGCTTAATGCTGCAAAGGCCAGTAAGGTGAATTAACACGGAGCTAAATGAGCAGCGAGGTGATTGAGCCGGCGGCCGCGTGGCATCTTGAAAAGGCGCTGCAAAACACCCATAAAGGTGTTAAAGTATCATGTTGCTTCAAGACAAGTTTTCCAGTCACAGGCGGCGACGGAGACAGGGTGGCCCACCACATACGGGCAAGAAGCAGGCTGAACAGATATGCATGGCTATTTACGCAAGACAGAGGCCGACAAATCGTTACCGGCAATCAGTCACTAGCAGCATAAAAACACAGGGTTTTAGAACATTTTCGTATGGCATTCGGGCGAACTCGTCTGCCACGGCACTTTCTACAGTAAAAAAGCTGGAGAAAAAGCTACATCGAACAAGACCTTTGTAACAAAAAGCTAGGATGTGAATGGCTAACGGGCAGGACAAACTAAACTTCCGATTCGAGGTACC
>JBCCUW010000398.1:0-4446 GCA_039196385.1 Pseudomonadota bacterium | reverse complement strand
CTCAAAGAATACTATCTGACCCGTACGGAGCTGGCGCTGTTTGATCAGCATCTGGATGCAGTTGCACAACTGCTGCCGGAGGCGACTTGCCTGATTGAGTACGGTAGCGGCAGTTCACTGAAAATCCGTAAAGTGCTGCAGAGCCTGGTTCCCACAGCGTATGTCCCGGTGGATATCTCCCGCCTGCACCTACAGGACAACGCCCGTCGCTTGCATGATGATTTCCCCGAACTGGCGGTGTATCCGGTTTGTGCTGACATTACCCAGCCGTTTGCCTTGCCGGGAGAGGTCGAGGGACTGGCCAAGGTTGCTTTTTTCCCTGGCTCCAGTATTGGCAACTTTGATCCGCCCGACGCGTTGGGGTTTCTGATCAATGTGCATACGGCCGTCGGCACTGGCGGTACGCTATTGATTGGTGTTGATCGCAAAAAACAGCGGGATGTCGTCGAAGCGGCATACAACGATGCTGAAGGGGTAACGGCTGCGTTTAATCTGAACGTTCTGGAGCATCTCAACAACGAGCTGGACGCAGATTTTGATCTGGCAGGCTTCCGCCACCTGGCGCGCTACGATGAGGACCACGGACGCATTCAGATGTTTCTGCAAAGTGTGCGCGAACAACACGTGCAGGTTGCGAATCAGCGGGTGCACTTTGCCCGGGACGAGGTTGTGCATACGGAAAACTCTTACAAGTATCATCCAGAAGAATTTCTCTCGCTGGCCGCTCAGGCGGGTTTTGCGTCAGTCAGCCAATACGATGATGATCGCGGTTGGTTTTCACTGCATCTGTTACGCGCAGTTTGAGCCTCGCATTGTCGTTTGCCCAGTCAGAGCGTCAGTTGGCGCTCGTCAAAGTAAAAGGCATGGCGGTGATGATGCTGCACAATGGTGCGGAACTCATCCGGGTTCTTGAATCGGACCAGGCCCGCGTTGTCCCGGCTGAGTGCCACCGCTAGTCGTGACAACCAGAAACTGACGCCAGCATACAGGGCAAAGCTTGAAAAGAACCAGAGTTCTGCCGAAGTGAGCGGGCGGATCTGATGGTAAGCGCGTAACAGTTGCAGGGTACGTTCCGGGTCCAAACCACCGCCAGCATCGTTGCACCAGTCGTTCGCAGCAACAGCCAGGTCATAGATGTACCAGCCTTGGGCAGCGTGATGAAAATCTAACACACCGCTTAAGCCGTGCTCGTTGAACAGCACGTTGTCGCGGAACAGATCACCATGAATCATGCCCTGCGGCAGGTTCTGGACATCGGTGCGCGCCAGCAGCGAAGCAATTCGATTGACACTATCGTTTATCAGCGCCTGGTCAGCGTAAGCCAGGTAGCCATTGACCATATCTTTGCGTTCTTTCAGCCAGTGCAGGTCTCTGGGGTGCTGTGGTAGCGACACTGGCGCTTGATGCATGGTCTGATGCATTCTGGCGATAAATCTACCCAGCGCACTGATCTGTCGGATGGTCGGGTTGTAGGTGTGCTGGCCGGGTAGGCGACGTTGCAACATTGCAGGCTTACCCGCCACTTCATCAATGGCTTGATTGGCGCGGTTACGCAATGGCGGCGCCACCGGCAGACCACCGGCCTCCAGGGTATCCATCATAGGTACATAAGCGTCCGCAGCATTGGCTGCCTGTTCCATAATGGTCAAGACGTATTCCTGGCGAGACTTGTCCTTGATAGCCTGTACAAAATAGTTGCTGTTTTCGATGCCATTGGCGGCAGGCCAGTAGCGCTGCAGATCCCCGATCGCGTAGTTCGCCAGGGTGGCTTCCATGGTCTGGGGTTCGAGTTGCGTCACGGCGTTCATGCAGGCTAAAACTCCGCAATGACCCATTGTGGTATCAGCATGTCCGCGCGCTCCAGATCACCGTACCCTTTGGTTGGGTCCCGCGGCACCAGGTAGTAGGGTTTACCCCACTTCGGAACAACGCGCACCATGCGTAATTGGCCGTTCTGGCGAAACTCGTACACCACCTTGTCTTTGCCGGCGATAATCACGACATCCGGGCCCCGCAGCTGATCCTCTGCTGCCCAGACCTGACTGGCGCTGGCCAGGAGTAGGCCGCTGAGTAGTGCGGTGATGCGCCGCCAGCGCAAGATTTCGCGAACAATTTTAAAGGTCTGTAGTACAGTAATTGGCATAGCGCGAATGGTGACGCAAAATTGCGCGTTGCGCAAAAGATGTTCGATGCGACCTCACCGGAGGCGCTTCCTGGCTGAAAGACACGGATCATGGCAAAAACGACAAAAGCAAAAACTGCAGAGACCACCCCGCTTATCCTGGTAGACGGCTCCTCTTATCTATTTCGAGCCTACTACGCACTGCCCGACCTGCAGACCACATCAGGTCAGCCTACTGGCGCGGTTCGCGGTGTGATCGCCATGATTCGCAAACTGGCCAAAGATTTTACCGGGAGCACCGTGGTTGTCGTGTTCGACGCGTCCGGCAAAACTTTTCGCGACGATCTGTACGCAGAATACAAAGCCAATCGTGCGTCGATGCCGGACGATCTGCGTGAGCAGATACAGCCCATTCACGACATTATCCGGGCTATGGGTCTGCCGCTGCTGGTGGTACCCGGGGTCGAAGCAGACGATGTGATTGGGACGCTGGCTGCGCAGGCGACCGAAGCTGCCCGCGAGACAATTATTTCCACCGGTGACAAAGACATGGCGCAGTTAGTGTCTGAACACGTCACGCTGGTTAACACGATGACAGAGACGACGATGGACAGTCAGGGTGTGGTGGATAAGTACGGCGTGCCTCCGGAATTGATTATCGATTACCTGGCTTTAATGGGTGACAGCTCGGACAATATTCCTGGAGTACCCAAAGTCGGGCCAAAAACCGCTGCCAAATGGCTGAATCAATACGGCTCACTGGATGATGTCATGGGCCACGCTGATGAGATTAAGGGCAAGGTGGGTGAGAACCTCCGTGCCAGTCTCACGCAGCTACCGCTGTCCAGGACACTCACCACAATCAAATGTGATGTTGAGCTGGAGGTTGGTCTGGATGATCTGGTGTCAGGGCCGGTGGCGGTTGAAACATTGCAGCAGATGTTCAGTGAACTGGAATTCAAGGCCTGGCAGGAGGAATTGCAGGAGCCTGGGCAGAACCAGGCTGCACCTGCGGCGGCGGCAGCCGAACCGGTTGAGCGCCGCTATACCTGCATCACCGACCTCGCCGAGTTGGAGGACTGGGTGGCCAGGCTGCGCTCGTCGGGTACCTTTGCCTTGGATACAGAAACAACCAGCCTTAACTACATGGATGCCGAACTGGTGGGTTTTTCGTTTGCGGTAGCGCCGGGCGAAGCGGCCTATTTGCCGGTTGGCCATGACTATCCCGGCGCGCCCGCGCAGCTTAGTCTGGCTGAAGTGGCCCCGCTTCTGGGGCCGGTTCTGGCGGATGAGGCACTGGTGAAAGTGGGTCAGAACCTGAAGTACGACATCAGTATTCTGGCCCGGCATGGCCTGCCTCTGGCTGGTCCGATTTTTGACACTATGCTGCAATCTTACGTGCTCAACAGTGTCGCCACCCGGCACAACATGGACAGTCTGGCTAAAGAGTATCTGGGCGTGACCACTATTCACTTTGAGGACATCGCCGGCAAAGGCGCTAAGCAACTCACTTTCAACCAGATTGATCTCGCCAGCGCCGCTGAATACGCCGCAGAAGACGCAGACATTACCCTGCAACTGCACCAGAAGTTGTGGCCGATGTTGGAAGCCGAGGCACGCCTGGTGGAGGTCTATCGCGCCATCGAGCTGCCCCTGATATGGGTGTTATCGGAAATCGAGCGTTACGGCGCGCTGGTTGATGGACGACTGTTGAAGCAACATAGTGCGGAACTGGCGGATCGTCTGGAAACCCTAAAACAGAACGCCTGGACACTGGCCGGCGAAGAATTCAACCTGGATAGTCCGAAACAGCTGCAGACGATTTTTTACGAAAAGCTTGGCCTGCCGGTTTTGAAGAAAACACCCAAGGGTGCACCGTCCACCGCTGAGCCGGTGCTGGTGGATCTGGCCCGGGACTATGAACTACCAGCTGCCATTCTGGAATATCGCGGGTTGGCCAAACTGAAGTCCACTTATACGGATAAGCTGCCGCTGCAGATCAATACGGAAACCGGCCGCATCCATACCTCCTATCACCAGGCGGTAGCAGCCACGGGTAGATTGTCGTCCGCGGATCCGAATCTGCAGAATATCCCCATCCGCAATGCGGAAGGTCGGCGCATCCGTCAGGCTTTTGTGGCGCCTCCTGGCAAACGCCTGGTGGCAGCAGACTATTCGCAGATTGAACTGCGCATCATGGCCCACTTGTCTAACGATAAAAACCTGTTGGCAGCGTTTGCTGAGGGGCTGGATATCCACCGGGCCACGGCAGCAGAGGTTTTTGCGAAACCCTCTCCGGAGCAGGTATCGGACGAGGAGCGGCG
>JBCCUW010000397.1:0-4448 GCA_039196385.1 Pseudomonadota bacterium | reverse complement strand
TTGCTGATCTGCAGCGCCTCCAGCATGGATACTTCGAAATTTTGCCGCAGATACAACAGCGGGTAGATGACCCCCGCGGCCAGTACAAGCACCAGGAGCTGAGCATAACGGGCGCGGGCGGATCGCCCGGCAGTTATCGCGAGATCGGCCACACTAATCCGCCGGTGATTTGCCGAGTACCAGCTTCAGTGTTGACCAGGCAATCAGCAGCATCAGCAGTGCCATGGGTAGACCGATGATAATGGAAGCGGCTTGCAATGCCGTCATGCCGCCAATCCACATCAGCGCGCAGGTAATGCCACCCAGAATACATCCCCAAAGTACTTTCATACGGCCAATATCGGCAAAGTTGAGAATGTGGCAAATTACGAGCGTGGCTGAATCCAGTGATGTGATCAGCCAGGTGAATAACAGGAAAGAAACCACTATGAGCAATGCAGTCTGCAACTCCGGTACAGCCAAATTCTCAATAGTCGCCACCAGGCCCATGCTGTAGTCAACGGCAACAGGTTCACTGACGGCGCCCGCAGACGCGAGTTCCTGATGCAGCGCAGTCCCCCCGAATATGGTCATCCAGGTCACTACCACCAGCGCGGGGACAAACAGGACACCCAGGATAAACTCCCGAATGGTGCGGCCTTTCGAAATACGTGCGATAAACATAGCAACAAACGGAGTCCAGGCCAGCCACCAGCCCCAGTAAAACACTGTCCACGCCGACTGCCAGGCGTGTCCGCTTTGATCATCAGCCACCCAGAAGCCCATAGGAATGACATTCAGTGCGTAATCCGCTGCATTCGTGGGCAGTGCCTCGAGCAGCCACAGACTCGGACCCAGCAGAAAAATCACTCCCATCAGGGCCAGACTCAACCACACGTTCAATTCGCTCAAGCGGCGAATACCGTTAGCCACCCCCGACAGCACAGACAATACGCCCAAAGCACAGACCAGCATCACAATTGCGATTTGCGAATACAGATTAAACGGCAAACCACTGAGCGGTTCGATCGTGGCATTCATACTGGCCACCGCCAGACCAATTGATGTGGCCACACCAAATATGGTCCCGTACAGGGCCACAAGATCTACGACCCGGCCCAGCGGACCATCAACCCGCTCTTCACCCAGAATCGGAATCAACGCAGAGCTGAAGCTCAGCGGACGGTTATGCCGGTAAGCTGTGAGGCCAATGGCCAGACCAGCGATGACATAAAGACCCCATCCGTGCAGACCCCAGTGAAATATGGTGATCGTGACTGCCCTGGTCGCCGCTGTCATGTCGCTGGCACCGTTGTCGAGGAAAGGATTACCAGCAAAGTGGGTTATCGGTTCCGCCGTGCCCCAGTATACGAGCCCTGAAGCCAGACCGGCGCTGAAGAGCATGGCAAACCATGACCAGCGGGAAAACTCCGGCTTGTCCTGCACGCCGCCTATGCGGCGCGAGGCACGTGGGTGCAGTGCCAGGCCAATGGCCAAAAGCAGAACCAGGCTTACCGTACCTGTTAGCAGCCAGTCAAAGTAACCCGTGACCAGGTCCCGGGCACCCACGGTCAGCGCCTGAGCTGCGTCCGGTTCAACCGCAGCAAACAGTGCAAAAATAACCAGTGAAGCAATAACAAAGGCCGACAAACGATGTTTGGCGGGGAACGGTTCGGACACAGTCTCTGCAGTCATGGAACCCACGCTAACATGATTGGCTCCATATATGAAATGGCAGCGGGAACCGCCTAAGGCAACTGCCGCAACAAGCGGACTATGGATACCGCCATAACCACGTAAATCAGCGTGAGCGGCAACGAGGCGACAATAGACGCAGTCTGCAGAACCTGCAGCCCGCCGAGGAACAAAAGGGCGGCAGGTAGAAAACCTAATGTGAACGCCCAGAACAAACGATGCCAGCGCGCCGGATGTGCCGATTCATGCAATTCGCGGGTCGCCCCGGCGGCCAGCGTATACGCAGCTGAATCGTAGGTGGTGGCGGCAAAAATCAGCCCTACGACAGCAACGTACAGTAACCAGAACTCACCTGCCGGTAAGGTGGCCAGCAGGCGCGCGATCGCGGTGGCCGGTCCATCAGCCTGGACCATGCCAACCACATCCATGCCACCCTCAAGATGCGTGAACAAGGCAAAGTTCCCCAACACGATGAAAAACAATCCGCAGCCCAGGCTGCCCCAACCCAGCATGCCAAAAATGACTTGCCGGATAGTGCGCCCGGCGGAGATTTTGCAGACAAACATGCCAACAAACGGTCCCAGGGCTATCCACCACGCCCAATAAAACACGGTCCAGCTTTCTACAAACTCAGCCTGCCCCAGTGGATCAGTCCAGGTCGCCATGGTGACAAAGTTCTGTACAACATGACCCAGTGCAACCACACCCATTTCCATAATAAACAGGGTTGGGCCAACCAGGAAAACAAATGCGACCAAGGCCAGTGCCAAACTGGCGTTAACCGTACTCAACACCCGGATACCACGATTCAGACCACGGAACACAGAAAACGCCACCAGCAGGGTTATGGCGACAATCACACCTAATTGCAGAGAAAAGTCATTGGCAATTCCGGTGACTTCGGTTAGCGCTGCAGCGACCACTGAAGTGCCCAGACCCAATCCGGTTGCAGAAGTACCCAGCAGGCCGAAGATAAACAACAGATCAATCACCCGGCCCGGCCAACGCCCCGTATAGTCGCCCAACACCCCGGAACACGCCGTACTGAGTCGCAGATTGGGCAAGCCATGCAGGTGAAACGAACACCCCATGGCAATGGCGGGCAGGCAGTACAGCGACCAACCGATCGGCCCCCAGTGAAACACACCGTAGCTGGCTGCCCAGGTCACTGCCGCGTCGCTCTGCGCGGGAATTCCGTACGGCGGGGCCACATAGTAGTAGACCCATTCCATAGCGCCCCAATAGATCAGTGCGGCCCCTATACCGGTGCAGAACAGCATCGCCGCCCAACTGAAATTAGAGTACGCGGGTTTTGTACTGTCGCCGCCCAGAACCAGTCGGGACCACTTGCTGAAACTCAGCCATAACAAAAAGATGAACGTGGCGAGCGCCACCAGAATATAGACAATTCCCAGGTCCGCAGTGAGAAAACCGAACAGACCGTCAATGACAGTGGCACTGGCCTGGGGAGCAATCACAATCGGCAGTACTACGGCAAACAAAGTAACAGCGCCCACCACAAATATGAACCAGTCGACGCTGGGCGGCCTGGAGCGCGTGGTCGGCGTCGTTGGGGCGCTTGACCTGGTCACACTAAGAACGGCTCCGCGTATTGGGCCGCTGCGATTTCTGTTGCGAACGCCGCGCGCGCAATATGGTGCTGATCTCTTTGAATGGCATGAGCAGATTGCCACGCAACGTGGCGTAGTGAGGCTGCTGATCCGGGGTCAGCCCCCAGGGGGTCGCTTCATTTTCGGCAGGAATGTACAGCGTACCCATCAACCTGTCCCAGATACTGGTGACCAGACCGAGATTAGTATCCCAGTGTTTTTCCAGATAGCTATGATGAGTGTGGTGCATACCTGGACTCTGCAGCCACAACTCTAACCACCGCGGGTAGCGAAAAGAGACGTGATGGTGGCGAAAGTTGCCATTCAGCGCGTAGAGCATGGCAAAAATACCCACATTCCACACCGTGATCTGCGTGATGTTACCGGCAAACACCCACGTAAACAGACCCGCCGCCACAGACAACCCAATTGCCGGGCCCAACGCCCAGATTGGGCCGGCAATAAAATGCTCACGGGGCCGCGTCAACGGGGTGAGCACCTCGGCGGAGTGATGTACTTTGTGAATAGCCCAACCAATGCTGGTTTTGTGCATCATGTAGTGGGTCCAGTAGAAAATCATGTCCGCAATGAGCAGCGTCACCAGGCCATAAATAAGGCGCCAGGCCAGGTCCGGTTGCAAAGCCGGACTGCTGCCGAACACGTAAGTCAGCGTGCTGATCGTGCTCTGTTCAACTGCTGGCGCAACCCCACCGAGGAACAATACGAACCACACCGGCATCATCCCCCGATCCAGCAGATACAACCACAAATCGGTCCGCGCGGAGCGATGCCCATAGATATCCCGTGGAAATAGGTACTGCCAGAATCCTGCCGGGCGTTCATATCCATCAGCACCCTTGGCACCTCGACCTTTGCGCACCACAAAAAATACCAGCGTGATGATGAGCGTCAGTGTGAGCAGTTCCCATGACAGGGAAGCGCCAGGGGATCCGGGCAGCAGCGCATCCCACAATGTTTCGGCTATCTGGTGTGTCAGATCCGTGAAAGGCCCGAGTAATTCCGCAGAACCAGCAGTAACTCCAGAGCTGGCAAGCAGTTCAGCCACCTCTTCTTTGAACGGGCTCTCGGGCGAAATAATCTGAGTCATCTGCGCTCCGAGAGGCCGCGCGCCAACAAAGCACAGAGCCACAGATCCGGTGCGGC
>JBCCUW010000396.1:0-4477 GCA_039196385.1 Pseudomonadota bacterium | reverse complement strand
GAGCCTGATAGACCTGGAAGGCATCCAGCACTTCACCAAGCCGCCGCCGCGATTCGGTGAAGCCAGCCTGGTCCGCGAACTGGAGAAACTGGGTATTGGGCGGCCATCCACGTATGCCGCGATCATTTCCACGATTCAGGATCGCGGTTATGTCACGTTAACCAACCGGCGTTTTTACGCCGAAAAGATTGGCGAGTTGGTCACAGATCGGCTGAGCGAAAATTTTGCTGACCTCATGGACTATGGTTTTACCGCCAGCATGGAACAACAGCTGGATCAGATTGCAGATGGAGAAGCCCAGTGGAGCCAGGTACTGGATACGTTTTACGGTGACTTCTCCACCAAGCTCGATACCGCGAAAGATCCGCAGAACGGCATGCGGAGCAATGAACCCACCGATACGGATATCGCTTGCAACGTCTGTGGCCGACCGATGCAGATTCGAACGGGCTCAACCGGCGTTTTTCTGGGTTGTTCCGGCTACAGCTTAAAACCCAAGGAACGTTGTACTAATACGGTCAACCTGATTCCCGGTGACGAGGCCGTGGACGTTGACGAAGATGATGAAGGCGAGTCCAAGTTACTCCGTCGCCTGCAGCATTGCCCTAAATGCGGTACTGCAATGCTGGGTTACCTGGTGGATGAAACCCGCAAACTGCATATCTGTGGCAACAATCCTGATTGCAGCGGCTTCACCATTGAACCCGGCCAGTTCAAGATCAAAGGTTACGACGGACCGTTGCTGGAGTGTGATAAATGTGGTGCAGAAATGCAGCTGAAGTCGGGACGCTTCGGTAAGTATTTTGGCTGCATGGAGTGTAAGAACACTCGCAAGCTGCTGCGCAATGGTGAGCCTGCGCCGCCCAAGGCAGATCCCGTACCCATGCCGGAACTGCGCTGCGAAAAAGTTGACGATCACTATCTGCTGCGGGATGGCGCGTCAGGGATTTTTCTGGCCGCCAGCCAGTTTCCCAAACATCGGGAAACCCGCGCGCCTAAAGTGGCAGAGCTGAAGCCGCATGCAAATGAACTGGACCCCAAGTTTGCATATTTGCTGGACGCACCGGAAGTGGACGGTAATGGTCTGCAGGCGGTCATTCGTTACAGTCGCAAAACCAAAGAACAGTATGTACAGACAGAAGTGGATGGCAAAGCGACTGGTTGGAAAGCGTTTTACCAGGATGGGAAGTGGGTAGAGCAGCAGCCGCCGCCCAAAAAGAAAACAGCCACTAAAAAATCGTCTGGCAAAGCAGGCGGGAAAAAGACCAAGAGCGGGGCCAAAAGCCGTGCCTCTAGTAAAGAAGGTAAAAAAGACAAAGATGCCGGGGCCGAAGTAGATACTGGAAACGGCAGCGCCGGTTAACGCTGCCGTCAGCTGCTGTGCACAGGGTGGCTAAATCTGCTGCCGGATAACCCCCACAGACAAACCTTCGATAGCAAATGCCTGGGTTGCCAGGTCCACCTCAATGGGGCTGTAGTCCGGATTTTCCGGTAACAGCAGAATCTGGTTGCGTCGCCGCGTGCGTTGAAACCGCTTCACCGTCACTTCGTCTTCGATGCGGGCGACCACAATCTGACCGTTGGTGGCCTGCTGGGTCTTATGCACGGCCAACAGGTCACCGTCGAGGATACCCGCTTCGATCATGCTGTCGCCCCTGACGCGTAGAAGGTAGTCAGCGCGCGGCTGAAAGAAGCCCGCGGGCAGGTCAACCCGGTCTTCAATGTTTTCTTCAGCGAGTATGGGATTGCCGGCTGCAACCCGCCCCACTAACGGGAGTCCGGATTCAGCCATTTCCGGCAGGCGAATGCCTCTGGAGGTGCCCGGAATTATCTCAATCGCGCCTTTGCGTGAAAGGGCCTTCAGGTGTTCTTCTGCCGCGTTGGGGGACCTGAATCCCAACTCCTGGGCGATATCCGCCCGCGTAGGCGGGTAGCCGGTATCGTTGATGTACCGCTTGATAAGATCCAGCACTTCCGCCTGGCGCGGGGTTAACGTCATCTGCATGTGAGTCCCTGTTCATATATACAGTTAACTGTGACTATATACAGTCCCATGGGTATTTGCACAGGTTTTTTTTCTGCCTTAGTATCCGCGCCCTGTCCCCAGCAGTTGTATATTCATGCTTCGACATACATCTGGGCTTTGGCTGGCACTGATCCTGCTGGTCTGGGTAGCGATGGCGCGTGCAGCAGCACAAACAGCTCCGGCGGCTCCAGCATTACCCGCGGCACCGGTGGACGCGCCTGCACAGCGCATTGGCACGCCAGCGGAGGTGGGCAGGGCGATCTTTGCCGAATTGGAGCGGCGTCACAACAGTGCCTATGCAGATTTTGAGGTGAGCCTGCGCATGATACTCACCACGCGCAAGGGCAAAGTCACTCAGCGCGAGCTGCGCATCCGCCAGTTAGAGATACCTGCAGCGGGTGACCAGGTTCTGTTGGTCTTTGACCAACCCGCAAACATTCGCGGCACGGCGCTGCTCAGCCACAGCCAAATGCAGGGCGCGGATGATCAGTGGTTGTACCTGCCGGCGCTGGCGCGGGTGAAAAAAATTGCCTCGCGCAACAAATCCGGCGCTTTTGTCGGCAGCGAATTTTCTTACGAAGACCTGACCGCTCCGGAACTCGACAAGTATCAATACCAATGGCTGCGTGACGAACCGTGCGGTGAATTGCTCTGCCATGTTGTGGAGCGGATCGCCAAAGACCCTTACAGCGGATACCAGCGCGAGTTGCATTGGATTGATGAGCAGCACTTTCGCGCGTGGCGCGTGGAGTACTACGACAAGCGTCGTCAGGCGTTGGCGAAGGTATTGCAATTGAGTGACTACCGGCCTTACTTCGATGCGCAACAAAGCGAGCGCTGGAAACCCCATCGCATGCACATGCTCAATGAGCGTACACAAAGCCACACCGAACTGCTCTGGAGCGACTACGCATTCGGGCAAGGCCTGACCCATGAACGCGATTTCAGTGTCAGCAGTCTGCGCCGTGCACGTTAGCTGCCGACGTTCTGTTGCGTTGCTGACCGGGTGCTGTTTGTGGATCAGCGTAGCGGGTCAGGTACAGGCGGATCAGCTGGTATTCGGCAGCTTCCGCTCTGCAGCCAATGCCACCAACTGGGCCACCAAGTTGCAGGCTACATTGGGGGAAACTTTCAGTGTGGTCGCCGTGCCGGACGGCAACCAGGTTTGGCATCGTGTGGTGACAGAGGACCTGGACGAGCAGTCACAGCAGCGGGTGCAACGCCGCGCAGATGCAGATGGTATCCGTTACTGGCGGCTGCTGCCCAGTGCCGCTGACGTCGCAGAATCCGGGATTATCAAACCGCCGCCTTTGGGTGGCGCGCGTCTGGTTCCGCCCGGCCCGCTGCAAAATCCGGTAGAGCCAACGGGGAGTTCGGTTGTTGAGGTTCCGGCGGAGGAGGTTCCAGCGGAGGAGGTTGCAGGGGTGGAGCAGGCGCCGGTTCAGGACAAAGCGCACGGCGGTGACAATTGGCCGCAACAGCAAGTGCGCTGGCAGGCTGCAGCGCAGAGCCGTGCGTTCGCTGATCGCGGGGCGTTTGGCCAGGACCGTTATGAAGGCAGCCTGAGTCTGCAGCTCGACTATTTCCGCGGTTGGGACAATGATCGCCGCAGCATCACGTTTAAGCCCTTTGTGCGGTTAGATAGTGCCGATCCACAGCGTAGTCATGGTGATATTCGAGAACTCTTTTACAGCCGCGTTGGTGACAACTGGGATCTGCATGTCGGGGCCAAAAAAGTTTTCTGGGGGGTTACGGAATTCCATCACCTAATCGATATTGTCAACCAGACTGATATTATCGAGAACGTCGATACCGAGGACAAACTGGGTCAGCCCATGGTGCAGCTGACGCTGGTGCGGGACTGGGGTATTGTTGATCTGTATGCCTTGCCAGGCTTCCGTGAGCGGGAATTTGCCGGTCGTGACGGACGCCTGCGCTTCCCTCTGCCGATCAGCGATCGGGCTCTGTATGAATCATCCGCTGAGCGTAAACGCGTTGATGGTGCGGTGCGCTGGTCGCACCACTTTGGCCCGCTTGAACTGGGGCTGCATCACTTCTCCGGCACCAGTCGCGAACCGTTGCTTGTGCCGCTGACGCTGCCGGGTGGGGCGGTGGAACTACAACCTTTTTACCCGGTGATCGATCAAACGGGTATCGACGCCCAGGCCTTTTATGGTGACTGGGCATTTAAGCTGGAAGGTTTTACGCGGACAGGGTTCGGCGAGCGTTACGCCGCGGTGAATATCGGCTTCGAACGGACGCTGGTGGGTATCTGGGGCACCCGCGCAGATTTTGGCATTGTTGGCGAATACTTGTTTGACGAGCGTGATGAAGATGCCGTCAATACCTTATTTGAAAACGATATTGCTCTGGGCGGGCGTCTGGCGCTGAACGATTTTGCTGATACCCAGGCGTTGTTAGGTATAATCGTGGACACACAGAATGATGAAT
>JBCCUW010000395.1:0-4485 GCA_039196385.1 Pseudomonadota bacterium | reverse complement strand
TACACACCCATGGAATTTGTGGTTCACATACTGGAGAAATTTTTTGCCATGAACCGGGAGAAAGCGACTCAGATCATGCTGACCGTGCATACGGAAGGCGCGGCGACGGTCGGTATTTTCACCCGGGATATTGCGGAAACTAAATCTGAGTTGGTGAATCTATATGCTCAGGAAAACAATCATCCGTTAATGTCTACGGTAGAAATGACGGACTAACGTGCTGGAGTGATTATATTACATGTTGAGTAAAGACCTCGAAGCGACCCTTAACGACGCATTCAGAGCGGCAAAAAGTAAACGGCACGAATTCATGACCGTTGAACATCTGTTGCTCGCGCTGCTCGACAACGACATTGCGCTGGATGTGTTGAAGCGGATTGGTGCCGACTTCGAGAAGTTGCGCACAGACCTGCAGGAGTACATCGACTCAACCACACCGCTGATTCCCGCCGGCGACAGCGACCGCGAGACGCAACCAACGCTCGGCTTCCAGCGGGTGTTACAGCGAGCGGTTTTTCATGTGCAGTCTTCGGGCCGCAAAGAAGTAACGGGTGCCAATGTATTGGTAGCCATCTTCAGCGAACAGGAAAGCCAGGCGGTTTATTTTCTCAAACAGCAGAACATTGCGCGTATTGATGTTGTTAACTATATCTCCCACGGTATCAGCAAGGTGCCGGGAGAAGACGATGCTGAAGAAGGTTTGACGGATACTGATGAAGAAGGTGGCGCGGAAGGTGCGTCCAAGTCTGCATTAGAACAGTTCGCCACTAACCTCAATGAAGAAGCCAAAGCCGGTCGCGTTGACCCTCTGGTTGGGCGCGACGATGAACTGGAGCGTGTGATCCAGGTTCTGTGTCGTCGACGTAAAAACAATCCATTGCTTGTGGGCGAATCCGGCGTCGGTAAAACCGCCATTGCAGAAGGCCTGGCCAAGCGCATTGTCGATGGGCAGGTGCCGGAAGTTGTTGCGGAAAGCGAAATCTACGCCCTCGACTTAGGCGCGTTGTTGGCGGGCACCAAATATAGAGGTGACTTTGAGAAGCGCTTCAAAGCGGTACTGGGTGAACTCAAGAAGAAAGAAAACTCGATTCTGTTCATCGACGAGGTGCATACCATCATCGGCGCCGGAGCAGCGTCCGGCGGCGTCATGGATGCATCCAACCTGCTTAAACCCTTGCTGACCTCGGGCACCATCCGTTGCATGGGTTCCACAACCTATCAGGAATACCGCGGTATCTTTGACAAAGACCGTGCGCTGTCCAGGCGGTTTCAGAAGATTGATGTGATTGAGCCGGACGTTGAAGATACCTACCGCATTCTGAAAGGGCTGAAGTCCCGTTTTGAAGAGCACTATGGCTTGCGTTACACAGACAAGGCGCTGCGTGCGGCATCGGAATTGGCGGCCAAGTACATCAATGACCGCTTTATGCCTGACAAGGCCATCGACGTGATAGATGAGGCGGGCGCTGCACAGCAGCTGCAGCCGGACAGTCGACGCAATAAGAGCATCGGCCAGACTGATGTGGAGCAGGTGGTAGCCAAGATCGCCCGTATCCCATCCAATCAGGTGTCCTCTTCTGACAAGCGTGATCTGAAAGATCTGGACCAGAAACTCAAGATGGTCGTGTTTGGTCAGGATGAAGCCATCGATCAAATGGCCAACGCCATTAAGATGTCACGTGCAGGACTGAAGTCCGGTGAAAAACCCATCGGCAGTTTCCTGTTTGCCGGGCCCACCGGGGTAGGTAAAACAGAGGTGTGCCGCCAGCTGGCGAATATCATGGGCGTTGAGTTGCTGCGCTATGACATGTCCGAATACATGGAGCGCCACACGGTTTCACGCTTGATTGGCGCACCGCCCGGATATGTAGGATTTGATCAGGGTGGTCTGCTTACGGAAGCCGTCACGAAACACCCGCACAGTGTGGTGTTGCTGGATGAAATTGAAAAGGCGCATCCTGAGGTATTCAACCTGCTCCTGCAGGTCATGGATCACGGTACGCTGACCGACAACAATGGCCGTAAAGCTGACTTCCGCAATGTGGTGTTGATCATGACCACCAATGCAGGCGCACAGGAAATGGATCGGCCGTCTATTGGCTTCTCCGAGCAGGACAATACAACGGATGGTATGGAAGTCATCAAGCGCATGTTTACGCCAGAGTTCCGCAATAGGCTCGACTCTATTGTGCAATTTGGTTCGCTGCCGATTGATGTAGTCAAGACAGTAGTGGATAAATTCCTCACTGAACTGCAGGCACAGCTGGATGACAAGCGGGTGACGCTGGAAGTTGACGAGGCAGCGCGCGAATGGCTGGCCCGCGAAGGTTATGATGAAAAGATGGGTGCTCGGCCTATGCAGCGCCTGATTCAAGACAAAATCAAAAAGCAGCTGGCAGAAGACCTGTTATTCGGGGAACTATCGAAACACGGTGGGGTGGTGCAGATCACCGTTGAAGATGGTGAACTCAGCATTAACGTATTGGATTCTGTTGAACCCGCCTGACGGCGGTTAATCTTGCAGCCTGTCTGTCTCAGCTACCTCGGCGTTCTTCTGTAGGTGGGCGGATCTGGCAGGCTGCTGGGGGCTGAGATCTGGCTACATTCTAAAGGTGATGCGTCCTTTGGACAGATCGTAGGGAGTCAATTCCACTTTGACTTTGTCGCCGGTCAAAATCCGTATGTAGTTTTTGCGCATTTTCCCTGAGATATGTGCGGTTACCACGTGACCATTTTCCAGTTCCACGCGGAACATGGTATTTGGCAGGGTATCGACCACCGTGCCATCCATTTCTATTTGTTCTTCTTTCGCCATTAAGCCTCTTTCGCCGTTAAGCCGCTCTCTCAATTAAGCCATTGTCATTGTGATGTCGTGAATTCCCCTGCGCGTTCTGGCGAGGTACTCGTGCAGCCGCGCATTCTGCCCGAAGCATGTGCTAAAGGCAAAACCTGATATCAGGCCAATCTGACCCAGCGGTGGTTGACGAACAGTTCGCAAGGCCGGTAGTCAGTTTTGTAGTTCATCTTGTTGCAGTCTTTGACCCAATAACCGAGGTAGAGATAGGGCAGCTGCCATTCGCGGCAAAGTTCAATCTGCTGCAGAATGCTGAAGACACCCAGGCTACGTTGCTCTTCTCCGGGTTCGTAGAATGTGTAGATGGCGGACAAGCCGTTGGGTTGCTTGTCGGTAACAGCCACGCTGAGCAGTTGCTGCCCGCGGTACAGTGAGATAAATACGCTGCTCGACCAGGGACTCAACAGAAACGAACGAAACTGATCTTCGCTGGCCGGATACATATCACCATCTGCGTGGCGCAGGCTGATGTAGCGCTCGTACAGGTGGTAGTGGCGGCGACTGAATGTCGCTTCTTCGATGCGGATCTCCAGATCGGCGTTTTTTTTAAGCGTGCGCCGTTGCGAGCGCTTCGGTACAAAAGCATCAACCGGCACGCGGGTGGGCACACAGGCGTTGCACCCACCACAATGTGGCCGATACAGGTGGCTGCCGGAACGGCGGAATCCCTGGTCGGTGAGGTGCTGATAAATTTCCGTGGTGACAATCTGCCGTGGGTCGAAGAACAGCGTCTGGGCGTTGTTGCGATTCAGGTAAGAGCAGGGGTGCTTGGGGGTGAGAAAGAACTGGGCCTGGTTGGCGTCGGGTGTATTTGAGTCCTGCATAGATTTAAGAGCCTAATTCAGCTGGTCGCGAAACGCCAGGGCCCCAGTCGGGTAGGTTGCAGGCGGTTTTGCTCAAGCAATTGCAGAAAATTCGCGCGTTGCATCAATTCGATACCCAGGGTGTTTAAGTGTTCGTTCTCCATCTGGCAGTCGATCAACGTGAAATTCTCTGCCTCCAGCGTGTTCTGTAAATGATAAAAGGCGACTTTGGAAGCATCTGCCACACGGGAAAACATGGATTCGCCAAAAAACATCGCGCCCAGCGACAAGCCGTACAAACCGCCGACCAGCAGCTTGTCCTGGTAAACCTCGACACAATGTGCGAACCCCGACTCGAACAGCTCCAGGTAGGCTGTGCGCATGCGCGGCGTAATCCAGGTACTGGGGCGTGAAGGATGGGCTTCAGCGCAATGATTGATCACTGCCTCAAAGTTGTTGTCCCAACAGATGCTGAACCCACCATTGCGGATCCGTTTCGCCAGGCTGCGAGATACTTTCATTGTGCCTGGTCGCAATACCGCCCGTTCGCTGGGGGACCACCACAGGATGTAGTCGTCGTCACTTTCGAACCATGGAAAGATGCCGTGGGCGTAGGCCTCCAGCAGCCAGGGCATGGTGAGATCGGCCCCGGCAGCCAATAACCCGTCTGGATCCCGGCTGGCTTGTGTTGCCGCCGGAAAACCAATCACGTTGGGTGATAGCCATGGGATAGGGTCCACAGCAGTGGTGTCCGCTCAGCTTTGCAGGATATCGATAAATGGTGCTGATTTGTTGTGCGTGGTGATCACCTCGGCGAGAGTGCGGCCG
>JBCCUW010000394.1:0-4495 GCA_039196385.1 Pseudomonadota bacterium | reverse complement strand
CCGACGGTCACCAAAGACGGGGTTTCCGTGGCAAAAGAAATTGAGCTGGAAAACAAATTCGAAAACATGGGCGCACAGATGGTGAAAGAAGTTGCCAGCCAGACTTCTGACGAAGCTGGTGACGGTACCACCACCGCTACGGTGCTGGCCCAGTCCATCCTGCAGGAGGGTCTGAAATCAGTCGCCGCCGGCATGAACCCGATGGACCTGAAGCGCGGCATTGACAAAGCAGTAGCCGCCGCAGTTGAAGCGATCCAGGGTATGGCGACGCCATGTGAAGACTCCAAAGCCATTGCCCAGGTGGGCACCATTTCGGCCAACAGCGACTCCGCAGTGGGTGAAATCATTGCTGAGGCGATGGAAAAAGTGGGTAAAGAGGGTGTCATTACCGTCGAAGAAGGTTCCGGTCTGGAAAACGAACTGGACGTGGTTGAAGGTATGCAGTTCGACCGCGGTTATCTGTCGCCGTATTTCATCAACAATCAGGATTCCATGTCTGCGGAACAGGATGATCCCTTCATTCTGCTGTGTGACAAGAAGATCTCCAACATCCGCGATCTGCTGCCGGTACTGGAAAATGTTGCGAAAGCAGGCAAGTCTTTGATTGTGATTGCTGAAGACATTGAAGGTGAAGCGCTGGCTACACTGGTCGTCAACAACATGCGCGGCATCGTGAAAGTATCAGCCGTAAAAGCACCCGGTTTTGGTGATCGCCGTAAAGCGATGCTGCAGGACATTGCGATCCTGACCGGTGGTACGGTGATCTCAGAAGAAGTTGGTCTGACCCTGGAAGGTGCAACTTTAGAAGATCTTGGTGTCGCCAAGCGTGTCTCAAGCACCAAAGAAAACACCACCATCGTCGACGGTGCGGGTGACCGCGCAGATATCGAAGCACGCATCAAGCAGATCCGCGCTGAAATCGAAGACACTTCTTCAGACTACGACCGCGAAAAACTGCAGGAACGTCTGGCCAAACTGGCTGGCGGTGTGGCAGTAATCAAGGTGGGTGCACCCACTGAAGTGGAAATGAAAGAGAAGAAAGCCCGTGTTGAAGACGCGTTCCACTCAACCCGTGCGGCGGTTGAAGAAGGTGTCGTTCCCGGCGGTGGCGTTACCCTGGTACGTGCCATCTCTGCAGCCACAGGGGTTCAAGGTGACAATGAAGACCAGAACGTCGGCATTGCCATTGCAACCCGCGCGATGAGTGCGCCGCTGCGTCAGATTGCCGTGAATGCAGGTGCCGAAGGCGCCGTTGTGCTGGACAAAGTGGCGGCGCTGGATGGTAACCAGGGCTATAACGCTGCAACCGGTGAGTACGCAGATATGTTGGAGATGGGTATTCTTGACCCGGCCAAGGTGACACGTACCGCGCTGCAGGCTGCTGCATCGGTTGCTGGTCTGATGATCACCACCGAAGCGATGGTTAGTGACATGCCTGAAGATACCCCACCGGCAATGCCGGGCGGTATGCCCGACATGGGCGGCATGGGCGGCATGATGTAAGGTCGACTCGATCTGCCATCAGGCAAAAAAACCCGGCGCATGCCGGGTTTTTTTTGCGTTCTCATACCCTTGCTTATTCCTCCCGGCACTCCGGTGCAGCATCGAATGCACTGCTGTTGCGGAGCATATCTTGCATTAACGCGGTGCAGTTGCGCAGCGGTTCCAGCACCACGGTGCGGCCCAGCAGCGAAATACCCAGAAAGCCGCGCATCTTCAGGTTGCCCTCGTCATCCAGCTCCATGCGGGAAGAGTACGTATTGCCGGTTTCCGGATCGTAAATTTTGCCCTCCCAGCGTTTACCTTTCTGCGCGTATTCACTCAACAGTTCCAGGTTTCGCAGTGGGCGCTCGCGTAACGTTTCATCCGGGTTGTTGTCATCACGCCGTGGGGCGCCAACAGGACCAAATTCTTCATCTGGCAGGTAGTTCGGCTGCAAAAGCGCAAATATGCGAGCGCTGAGCGACTCCCCCTGACGGGTGATTTCCAGAATTGACTGATCATTCGCCCAGCGGCCCGTGACCACATTATCGGCATCAGCGCTGTCTGCCACGGCCGGTGGCTGGATCAGCAGCACACCGGCAACTAACAGATAATGGAAAGATGGTTGCGTAAGTCGTTGGATAATTTGGCCAGGTGGTCGCATCAGTGTCCTCCAGTCAGGTAAAAAGGCTTGTTTGGCTAAGGAGATTGTCGCACGTCCCGCGCTGCTGGTTTTAGCGTCCACAGCGTCTTTCTGCCCGTAATTCATCAGCCAGCCCACTGGTGCCTGGCGGGCCATTTCGCTATATTCCCCGCCGTACCACTGATAATAAGGTTTAGGGGGAGTTATGGACGTTGCGGTTATTGATTACCTGGCCAAATGGGGGCATTTCCTGTTTGGTATCACGTGGATCGGTCTGCTGTATTACTTCAATTTTGTGCAGACAGAGTATTTCAAAGAAGCTGATGCTGATGCCCGCGTTGATGCATTTTCCAAGCTGGTGCCGCGCGCTCTCTGGTGGTTCCGCTGGGGCGCCATGGGGACCTTCCTGACCGGCGTGGTGATGCTGGGTATTCGGGGTGCAAACTCCACCGCAGATATTACCGTTGGCGCGGTGCTGGGTACCCTGATGTTCCTCAATGTCTGGCTCATTATCTGGCCCAATCAGCGCATTGTAATTGCCTCAAACCAGGCGGTAGCAGGCGGTGGTGAAGCTGATCCGGCGGCGGCCGGTGCGGCGCCGAAAGCCGGCCTGGCCTCCAGGACAAACACACTGTTCTCCATTCCCATGCTGTACTTTATGGGGTCAAGCGCGCATCTGCCGAATGGTTCCATCGAAGCCAACAGCACGGCGATTATTATTTCGCTGGTGATCATCGGCGCGCTGGAGCTGAATGGCATTTTCGGTAAGCAGGGGCCTATCACGACGGTTCGCGGCGTGATTATCAGCGGCCTCGCGTTGACGCTGGTGCTCTGGGCGCTGCTCGCTTTCCTCTAGATACCTGACGTCAGTCGCCTGGCGTTAAGCACGCGTAAACCCGCGTTGCAGTCACCGTAAGATGGCTGCCGCGGGTTTTTTTGTGCGGGGTGAAAATACCCCTTTTCTTTTTGTGGCTCGATTTTATACTGCTCGCCCTTATGGACTGCCAGTTATCCACAGTTATTCCACAGGAGTGGTTATGAGCCAACGTCAGCAACCTGACCTATCCACAGCAGAAAGCAGTAATTACCGCCGTGGCGGCAAGCGCAGCGCCAAACCGGGTCGATCCGGTGGCAATAGCGGGGGCGTGGGGCGTCAGTTGGGCAGTAATCTGATTATGGCCATACTGGTGGCGGGTCTCGTCCTGGCCGGCTGGTTTATTGCCAATCAACAGCAGGTACTGGTTGCCGAGCAGGCGCGGCTGAGTGCCGCAGATGATCGGCTCAAGCTACTTGAAGCTCGCCTCTCAGCAACAGACAGCGCGTTGGCCCAGGAGGGTGAAGATACCAGTGAAAAAATTGGTTTGTGGGAATCAGAGATCCGCAAATTGTGGGCGGTCTCCAATGAGCGCAACAAAAAGTGGATTCAGGACAATCAGAAAGCGGTGAAATCGCTGACCGGTTCGTTGGATGGCATCAAGGCCGCCAATCGGGATATGCAGGCCGCGGTGGGGCGTCACGATGCGGCTTTTGATCAGCAGCAGGCGCTGGTGGACCAGCTCACCAGCCTGGAACTACAGATGCAGCAGGTCGTCCGGGGCCAGCGGGACCTTGTGGATAAGGTGAATACAGCCAGCCAGTCTGTGGCCAGTCTGCGCGCTACCCTGGCCTCCAAGGTGGACGACAATGCTGAAGCCATCCAATCCATTGATGCGTATCGAGTGGCGGTAAATTCGCGTCTGGCAGATATTGAACGCCGCCTGGGCGGCGTAGCGGGTGTGCCGGGCGGCTAAAAGCCCAATCTTGTGAACTGGTTCCACCGGGAGTCGGGCAAAGGTCTGCATACTGACACCTTTGGTTTTGACCATTGGGTGCTGCATGTCCGCGACAGAAAAAGCCGCGAGAGAAAAAGCCGCGATAGAACAGGCTGCGATAGAACAAACCGCTAAAGCACAGGCCACAAGCAAGCAGCAAGCTGGCCAGGGCGGTATGCAAGCGCCGATCCTCTTGAGCGCATCCGCACAGACACCTCTCCTTGCTGAAGCCGCGCTGGCGGCCGGTTGGCATTGCCAGCGGTGGCGTGCTGACCTGACGATGCATAACAACCAAGCTCGTGTGGCGATGGTTGAAGTAGGTGAGCAAGTTACTTTAGATGTGTTGCGCCAGCACTTTCCCCAAGCCATCTTTATCAGTGAAAATGCGGACCTGAGTGTTGATTTTCAGCTCACGGCCAAACACAAGTCACTGTTTGAACCCATTCTGCAGCAGGCGGCGAAGCACTGGCGACGCGGACAGAAAATCACCGAATTGGCAAAAGATGTGGGCATGCGCCGTCAGCGTATGCATCAACTGAACGAGATATCCCTGGCGCTG
>JBCCUW010000393.1:0-4501 GCA_039196385.1 Pseudomonadota bacterium | reverse complement strand
GCGCATTGTAGCGAATTTTACTGTCATTGCGAGAGTTGGCTTGGATTTTGATTGAATATGATTATAAGAAACCTGGTTTTTATGCCATACATACCCTGTGAAATTGACATTTTGCCTGTTCACGCTAAAGTCCCGGCGCGCTGGCCCCGCTGCGGGTCTGATCTTGCCAACCAACCCAGGAGAAAGTCATGAAAGTTGTTGCCAGTACCGACGAGTACACCGTTTACTTGCGTCGTGATGGGCGCCATGCCGTCAAAGGTGCCGACAAGGCGCCAATCAACGGCGATGAGAAAGTGAAGATTCTGCTCGCGCATGAATTGATCACTGCACCGCCGCCGAAAGCGCCGGACCCCGAGCCCGAAGCGGAAACAGAAGCGGCTGCAGAAGCGGAAGAAGCGGAAGCAACGGAAGAAGCTGCCGAAGATGCTGGTGAGGCAGACGCACAGACGGACGATTAGGTCTTCCTGCCAAACTTGCCGTAGACTGCCGTTCTCGTTGATAGGCAGTAGCAGGGTAATGGCAGCATGGTGAAACCTCTTTCGGATCTGCGCGTTGTTTCCGACTATCAGCCGGCGGGGGATCAGCCGGGTGCCATTGCGGCCCTGGTCGAGGGCATTGAAGATGGTTTAAGCCATCAGACGTTGCTGGGGGTCACCGGCTCCGGCAAAACGTTTGCCGTTGCCAAAGTCCTGGAAGCGGTGCAGCGCCCGGCAATCATTCTTGCCCCCAATAAGACGCTTGCTGCGCAACTCTACGGTGAGTTCCGCGAGTTTTTCCCCCACAACAGCGTCGAGTATTTCGTTTCTTACTACGACTACTACCAGCCAGAAGCTTATGTACCGGCTTCCGATACGTATATCGAAAAAGACTCGTCCGTAAACGCGCACATCGAGCAGATGCGTCTGTCGGCCACCAAGGCGCTGTTGGAGCGTCGTGATGCGATCATTGTGGCATCGGTATCTGCCATTTACGGCCTGGGTGATCCGCAGTCTTACCTGCGCATGGTGGTGCACCTTGACCGGGGTGACCGGCTGGAACAAAGACAACTGCTCAGGCGCCTGGCAGAGCTGCAGTACACGCGCAACGATCAGGTCTTCCAACGCGGCACCTATCGGGTGCGCGGTGATGTGATTGATGTATTTCCTGCTGAATCCGAAAAAGAAGCAGTACGCATCGAGCTGTTTGATGATGAAATTGAGGACCTGTCCGTATTTGACCCGCTCACTGGTGAGATCCTCAACCGGGTACCCCGCTACACGGTGTACCCCAAAACCCACTACGTGACACCCAGGGATCGCATTCTGGGTGTGCTCGACGAGATCAAAGAAGAGCTGCAGGATCGGTTGAACTATCTCACCGGCCATAACAAACTGGTTGAGGCGCAGCGTCTGGAGCAGCGCACCCGCTTTGATCTGGAGATGATTCAGGAATTGGGTTACTGCTCCGGTATCGAAAACTACTCGCGCTACCTCAGTGGCCGCGCTGCTGGTGAACCGCTACCGACACTGTTTGATTATTTGCCCAAGGATGCGGTGCTGGTCATTGACGAGTCGCATGTCACCGTGCCGCAAATCGGTGGCATGTATAAGGGTGACCGCTCGCGCAAAGAAACGCTGGTGGAGTTCGGCTTCCGCTTGCCTTCTGCGCTGGACAACCGACCGCTGCGCTTTGATGAGTGGGAGCGCCTGGCTCCGCAGATGATTTTTGTTTCTGCCACCCCGGGCGGCTATGAAGCTGAAAAGGGTGGCCAGGTCGTGGAACAGGTCGTGCGACCGACCGGCTTAGTTGACCCGGAAGTGATTATCAAGCCGGCCTCCACTCAGGTTGATGATCTGCTCGGCGAGATTCAGCAGGTGGTGGCAGGGAAGGATCGCGTTCTGGTGACGACGCTGACCAAACGCATGGCCGAAGACCTCACCGAGTATCTGGATGAACATGGCGTGCGCGTGCGCTATCTGCATTCCGATATCGATACGGTGGAGCGTATGGAGATTATTCGCGACCTCCGCCTGGGTGAGTTTGACGTGCTAGTGGGCATTAATCTGTTGCGCGAAGGCCTGGACATGCCTGAGGTTGCGCTGGTGGCGATTCTGGACGCGGACAAAGAAGGTTTTCTGCGCTCGGAAGGCTCCCTTATTCAGACGGTTGGACGGGCGGCGCGCAACCTGCGCGGGCGAGCCATTCTTTATGCGGACAAGATGACAGGCTCCATGGAACGGGCGCTGGCGGAAACCGATCGTCGACGCGAAAAGCAGCTGGCGCACAACCAGGAGTTCAATATTACGCCTCGCTCCGTTTCTAAAGATGTCGCCGATGTCATGGAAGGCGCGCGCACGGCAGCGCCGGGCGCGCCCAAACGCTCACGACGACAGAACGGCAAAGGCGCTGAAAAGCTGACCATACCGGACAATCCTGTGGCGCTGGGTAAGCTGCTGGATCAGTTAGAAAAGCAAATGCTGGACCATGCCCAGAACCTGGAATTCGAAGAAGCAGCGCGAGTGCGGGATCAGCTGCAGGAGATTCGCGACAGTCAGTTGCTGAACTAGCGGGCGCGGAAGGTAATAGGCATATGACGTATGCCGGAAATAAAGTTCGAGGCCAGCCACTGCGGCTCTTCCGCCAGCGCAAAATCTGTCATGCGTGACAGAATCTCACTGCATATGCAGTCAATTTCGACCCGGGCAATATGTTGGCCCAGGCAGACGTGAGAGCCTGTACCGAAGGCGATCTGTTCGTTCGGGAAGCGATGCAGATCCAGTTGCTGGGGTGCTTCAAAGCGGCGTTTGTCTCGGTTGGCCGCGGCAAAATAACGGACAACCTTGTCGCCCTGCTTGATGGTCGTGCCGTGTAGTTCAATATCGCGCACCGCAGTACGCCGGAAGTAGATTACCGGACTAACCACGCGCAATAGTTCCTCCCGGGCGGAGGCATTCAACTCAGTGCAGGCATGGTCCTGCCAGTCTTGCAGGCAATCCGGATGCTGGATGAGTTCGTGCAATCCGCCGGCAACCAGATTGCGCGTGGTATCGCCGCCCGCGTCAATCAACAGCATGAAAAACAGCTGGAAATCGATTTCGTCCAAGCTGCGACCGTCAACTTCTGCATGCACAATCTGGCTGGCCAGATCGTCAGTGGGCTTGTCCAGTTTCTGCTTGTACACGTCCTGGGCGTAGCTGAACATCGCACCAATCGCGTTGGCCTGTTCGTCAGGCTGCAGAGCCTCCGGCGCGGTGTGGATGATTTCGGTCAGTTTGTATAACTCGCGTCCATCCTGCAGCGGGATACCGGTGAGTTCAGCAATGACGTAAGACGGTAATTCCCCTGCAACTTCGCTGACAAATTCGCATTCACCCCGGCGGATCACATTATCGATGATCTGCGCTGCCAGCTCGCCCACCCGCGGATGGATCTGCGCGGCTGCCCCATGTGTAAATTGTTTGCTGATGATGCGCCGAAACTGCGTGTGCTGAGGCGGATCCATCATCAGCATCATCTTATGATCGTCGGTCATGGACGCCAGATTGGCCGCATCAGGGTCGGGGATCATCACCGTGGGTTGGGCGGAGAACAGGTTCGGCTGGCGGCCCACGTCGGCCACATCATCGTATCGCGTCAGCGCCCAGAAGCCCGCACCGTCCGGCTCTTCATGCCAGTAAACGGGCGCGTTATCCTGCAGCCAGGTGTACTGATCCAGGGGATGGCCTTTGGCGAAAGTGGCCGGGTCGAGTAAATTGATATGCATAAAGCGGTTTACTTCGGCCAGTAGGGCTCCCGTACGACGCGGCGTTGAATTTTACCCGCAGCAGACCGGGGCAGTTCGTCAACATAGTCAATGTCGCGGGGACATTTAAAATTGGCCAGCCGTTCCCGGGCCCAGGTAATCAGCTCCTCGGTGAGTTCTGCGCTGGCGGTGGTGCCTGGTTGCAGCTGCACCACGCTGCGCACTTCTTCACCCCATTCATCGTTCGGCACGCCGATGGTGCAGACATCCAGCACGGCGGAGTGTTTGAGCAGTTCACTGTCGACTTCCTGGGGATAGATGTTGACGCCACCGGAGATGATCAGCTCTGCGCTGCGGCCGGTAAGAAACAGGTACCCATCTTCGTCGAAGTAGCCCATGTCACCCAGCGTGAAGTAGTCACCCAGATACGATTTGTCGGTTTTGGTGTTGTCTTTGTAGTACTCGAATCGACCTGTGTCGGGCGCCCGCATATAGATGGTACCGACTTCACCAACGGCCACCGGCTCGCCCTGGTCATCGAGTATTTTGTTATCAAATTCCGGCCCCGGGCGGCCCACGGTGCCGGGTTTGGTCAACCACTCTTCTGCACCGACGAGGAAGCCGCCACCGCCTTCGGTGGCAGCATAGTATTCCCAGACGATCGGGCGGAACCGGAAATAGCTGTAGCGTCCGTCCGTAATGCAGACCGGACCCGCAAACATGCCGAGTATGACGCTGTCGCGGATCGGCGCCTCGCACCCCAAGAGCGGCAGAAGCGAT
>JBCCUW010000392.1:0-4511 GCA_039196385.1 Pseudomonadota bacterium | reverse complement strand
GTGCGCGAAGCCATCAGCCGCGAATTGCTGCGTGGTGGCCAGGTGTTTTATCTGCATAACGAAGTGCGGACGATTGAAAAGGCGGTACAGGAAATTGCCGATCTGGTCCCCGAAGCGCGCATCGGCATCGGCCATGGTCAGATGCCAAAAAGGGAACTGGAAGCTGTGATGGCTGATTTCTATCACCGGCGCTTGAACGTGCTGGTGTGCACCACCATTATCGAGAACGGTATCGATATTCCCAACGCCAACACGATCCTCATCGAGCGCGCAGATAAATTTGGTCTGGCGCAATTACACCAGTTGCGCGGGCGCGTGGGCCGCAGTCATCGCCAGGCTTATGCCTATCTGCTTACTCCACACCCCAAGGCGATCAGCAGCGACGCAGTAAAGCGCCTGGAGGCGATTGAAGCGGCGGGTGAGTTAGGCGTCGGATTTACCCTGGCCACCCACGACATGGAAATTCGCGGCGCCGGCGAGTTGTTGGGCGATGATCAATCCGGCCAGATCGAAGCCATCGGTTTTTCCATGTATATGGATCTGCTCAATCGCGCGGTCGCCGCACTGCAATCCGGTGAAACACCGGACGCTGAACTGCCTCTCGAACCGGTTAACCAGGAAGTGAACCTGCACACGCCCACCCTGATTCCTGAAGACTATCTGCCTGATGTACATACACGATTGATCATCTACAAGCGCATAGCCAACGCCGCCAATGCGGCCCAACTCGAAGCGTTGCAAATTGAAATCATTGACCGCTTCGGATTATTACCGCTCCCCATGAAACATTTGTTTGCGGTGACTGAGCTGAAATTGGCCGGACAAGCCTTGGGGCTATTGAAAATCGATATCGGTGATCAGCGCGGCAAGCTGGAATTCAGTAACAATACCGCGGTCGACCCGATCAAAATTGTCAACCTGGTCCAACGGGAACCACAAACATACAGATTGGACGGCGCCGCCACCTTGCGCACGACCCGGCCGCTGCAGAGTTTTGACGAACGCCTGGCCTTCGCCTTCAAATTGCTGGAAGCTCTGGCTCCGGAACAGACCATTGCCGCATGAGGGCCGCATGAAAGCCGCATGAAGTATTTAACCCACATCACCGTCGCGCTACTGGCACTGAGCACAGCCTGCACAGTCGCGGCTGCAACAGCCGAGAATGCGCCGGCAATGGTCGCTGCAGATGATCCGAGCTGGGCAGCAGTCCTGAACGTCCGCGCAGAAGCCGCACGCCGAGATCGCTGGCCAACCAGCACCGCAGATCTGGACAAGCTGACGGTAGATGAGTTACTGGATGAGCGCTGGTTTGAAATTGAGATTGTCCTGTTCGAACGGCTGGCGGTACTGGAAGCCAATACCGATGAAAACCTGGTGAGTTACCAGCCACGCGCCTGGCCTGCGGATCTCGTGAGTCTACGGAACCCGCTGCGCGACCGGGATCTGCAGAATCCGGGTCCCATGCCGGATGATTGGCAAAGTACTTTTTGCTTGGGGTATCCGGAGCTGCCGGTTGAAGACCCCATCCATCCCAGCCGTTTGCCCGAAGGCTACACCCTGGATGAAGACGGCATACCCTCCTGGGGGGATGAACAATACCTGGAAGAATCCGCAGATACCCTGCTTGAGGGTTCTGCCGAACCTGTCGCGGACCCGACAGATCAGGCGGTCGAAGGAGAGACGGCAGAAAACGGGGAGATGGCGGCAAGCGAGCTGCTTGAGCAAACCGAGGCAACTGCACTTCTGACCCCCGAACCCCCGCCAGCGCCCGCCAGCGAGTTGGAAATGTGGCTGGCAGACGTCCTCGAATTTGAGGCACAACTGTATGACTCAAGCTATCTACCGCTACCGGATCTGAGTCTGGTAAATGATGTTAAGGCTTTGAACCGTCGTCGCCACCTGCGGCCGCTGATTCACCAGCGCTGGCGGCAACCTGTACCGGATAGAGACAACCCGCAACCCGTGCTGCTCCACACCGAAAACAGCCAACAATTGCCAGGTACTCGCAATGGGCTGGCTCAGATTGAAGGGTACATTGAAGTGACCGTGAGCCGGTTCCTGCACGTCAATACACGCCTGTGGTACCACGCAGACACACTGGGCCTCTCGCCCATCGGCTTGCCGATACAACAGCTGCCCCCGCCACCAGCAGGTGGTTTCATGGAACTGGCGGAACGGCGACGCCTGCGCAGTGAAGAGCTGCACTATCTGGATCATCCCAAACTGGGCCTGTTGATTCGCGTTACGCCCATCGAGCTCCCGGAACAGCTGATCAGCCGGCAAGCACAGTTAGCTGAGGCTGGGGAGTAATCCCTCAATCACCTGCAGCATTCTGGCTGCACCACGACGCGAAGCCGCCTGCAGTTCACTCAAGTCAATGGGTTGGGCAGGTGCTTCAGCCAACGTCGCGGTAGCTGGATCGGGGCCACCCGGTACCACCCCGGCGGCGGGATTGACGATCAGGCACAACGCTGCCAGCTTGAGATCAAGTTCGCGACACAGCCCGGCTTCCGGCATGGCGGTCATCCCGACCAGGCTGCAACCATCTCGCGCCATGCGGCGGATTTCAGCAGCCGTCTCCAGCCGCGGACCCTGACTGCAGGCGTAAGTGCCACCTTCCACAAGATCCGGCGCCACGGCCAACAGCTGCTGCCTAAGTGTTTGGTCAAACGGATATGAAAAATCGATATGCCGCAACTCGTCATCGTAAGTGCTCGCCCTGCCCCAGGTGTAGTCGACAATCTGCTGGGGCACTACTACGTCACCCACATTGAGCTGCGGGTCGATCCCGCCAACAGTATAAGTGCCAATAACACAATCAACGTGCAGGCTGTGCAGTAGCCACACGTTGGCACGGTAGTTGATCTGATGTGGCGCCAGCGCGTGCGCAGCGCCATGCCGAGGAAGCAGAATCAATTCATGCTCACCTAATGCGTAACCCTGCGGCAGCGCCGCTGCGTCACCCCAGGGAGTTCGCAGCTCGCTGACACCCAGGTTCACGGCTTCATGCGAGACGAGCAAGCGTGAAGAGCCGACAAATACTCCAATGCGCACCTACAGCCCCCCAAACGGCTTATAACAATGATTCATCCAACGCATACAAACCCGGCAGGTTACGGCCATAACCCTTGAAGTCCATGCCGCAGCCAATCAGAAAACGATCCGGCGCATGCACGGCAATATAGTCTACCGACGGCCGCGCCAGGGGCTGCGCAAAATCTTTGCACACCAGCACACAGGAGCGCACCGACGCAGCCCCCTGCGCGCTGCACCAGTTCAGCAATTCATGCAACGTGCGTCCCTGATCCAGAATGTCGTCAACCAGCAGCACATGCCGCCCGCGTAGATCCGGGCAACCATTCGCCAGCCAGTTAAATTCACCACCTTCTGTCTCCTGCCGGTAACGGCTGACATGGATGTAGCCCTGTTCGAGCGGAAAAACCAGGCGCCGCATTAACATACCGGCACACACAAGCCCGCCGTGCATGACGGTAACCACAAGTGGATTGAGGTCCTGCATATCCAGGGTAATGCGCACCGCGGTCTGGTCCATAGCCTGGTCTACCTGGGCCGCGCTGCACACTTCTTCAGCATGGCTGAACAGGCGCACGACGTCAGCATCCAGGCCATCTACTTCAGCATAATAAGTCAGCGGGTCAGGTGCAGGCACTAGGTCGCTTCCGGCGGGACTTCAAAATTCGGTTCCGGCGCAATGTGCAGTGTCCGGGTGGGAAATGCAATCTCTGCGCCGTGCATTTCGATGATATCCGCTATCTGCAGCAGGACATCCTGTTTGATTTCATGAAACTCTGCCCACACGGTGGTTTTGGTAAAGCAGTATATGAAGAAATCCACCGACGACGGTCCAAACTGCACAAAGTTCACCATCAATGTCTGTCCGTGATCGATGTCTTCATGATTGTTCAGCATGGCCTTGACGGCATCCACGACCTGGCCCATCACGCCAATGTCGTCGTAGCGCAGCCCGATCGTCTCTTTGATTCTTCGGTTTTGCATGCGGGAAGGATTTTCCACGGCCAGACTCGCAAATACTGAATTTGGTACATACAAAGGCCGCTTGTCGAAGGTGCGAATGCGCGTCTGCCGCCAGCCGATTTCTTCCACGGTGCCCTCAATCTCGCGGTCCGGCGAGCGCACCCAGTCACCCACGGAAAACGGCCGGTCCATGAAGATCATCAGAGCACCAAAGAAGTTGGCCAGCAGATCCCGCGCGGCAAAACCAACGGCGATGCCACCAATGCCGCCAAAGGCCAGCACACCGGCCACGGAAATGCCGAACGCCTGCAGCGCCAGTAACACACCGGTGATGATGGCGGTCGCCCGCAAGAGTTTACCCACCGCCCGCGCGGTGGTCTGATCCACATGAGTTTCGCGATAACCCCGATCAATGATGTGATCTTCAACAAAGCGGATAAAACGCAGGGCAAACCAGATCAGCAGCCAGATGATAGCCACGTCCCGCGTGACGTCGACATAGTTGAAAATTTCAG
>JBCCUW010000391.1:0-4518 GCA_039196385.1 Pseudomonadota bacterium | reverse complement strand
TCTGGGGATTTGACATACATAACGATACGCTGGTCGATCCGGACGGTGTGCGGACCGATTTCATGAACTACTGCAACGATTCATGGGTCAGTGACTATCACTTTAACAAGGCGCTGGAACATCGCGAGCAGTCACCGATTGGCTTTGGCCCGTCAGTTGGCGGTGCGGTTGAGGGACGCTCTGTGGCACAGGCTGGGTTAACCATCAGTGGGCGCATCAGTAGCGACGGGCAGATCAGCAAGTTGCGCATGCTGCCAACTCCGGCCCATACCACGCCGGGTCGGATACGCCCTCAAGGGGTGACAGATCTGGAGTTTGTGGGCTGGGATGTGAGCGGAATGGAGGTGGCTCGTCACGAATTTGCCGCATTTGCCATTCCTGATCTGGATGATCGACTAGGTTTCGTGTTTAACATACCTGCGCCCGCTGCAGCACTGCATCACTATGAAATCCGGCGCCTCGACATGGCGCAGAGTGTGATTGGTGCCGGACAGGTGGGTGGGGCCGCGCCGGCTGAGAAGACAGTGCAGGTGGCATGGCAAAATGACAGTGCAGCGGTGTCGTGGCAACCGCAGGATGGTGAGGTGCTGGTGGTACGAGACGCGGCGGGTCAGGTGGTCACTTTAGATAGCAGTGGCACCGCGCAGTTACCGGGCGCGGATGCAGAACTGGAGTTTTCCCTCGTCCGTGATGGCCAGGCCGGCAAAACCAATCGGTTACGGCGCACGGCTAAGCGGATCAGCCAGGCACAGATGTAGAATTGCCTTCGCTTGGGGTCCGCTAGCGGGCTGCTTCCAGTTGACCGTCCAGGTCCGTGTCCACGCAGAAATGCTCAAACTGCTCGCGCAGCTCGTGTACCCTCAATCCGGCGGGTACCTCCGCAGTCAGGGTCACACTGAATATGGGTGTGCCGGTGTGTGCAGCCGGTGTTGTTGTGGTTTGCAGATCGTGGATGTTGATTTGTCGCGACGAGAAAAACTCGGCAATACTGTGGACGATGCCGGGATGATCCATAGCGACAAAGGTCGCTACATAGCGGCGGCTTGGGGCGAGATTCTGCCGCTCTCCCGTGAGGCGGAACACGTACGCAAGATCGTCGTCTGCGCATAGAACATCCATGGCCTGGTGAAATGCCTGCAGTGCGGTGTCGCTGCCCTGTACCGACATCAGCACGGCAAACTCGCCGCCCAGAACGGTCATGCGGCTATCTGCAATATTGAGACCGTATTCTTTCGCAACGGCGGTAATTGCGCTGACCAGCCCCGGGCGGTCATGGCCGATGGTTGAGATAACAGCTTGTGCCATAAATCAGGTCCTTTCGTGCGTCTAACTACTCAAATGAGAAGCGACAAAACCCGCCAGTTCGGCGACCGGTAAGCGCTGCTGCGCCATGGTATCCCGGTCCCGAACCGTCACTGTGTCGTCCTCTTCGATAGTCTGAAAGTCCACCGTTACGCACAAAGGTGTACCCACCTCATCGTGGCGGCGGTAGCCTTTGCCGATGTTGCCCGTGTCCTCGTAGAGAATACGGCCCAAACCCAGCTTCTGCAGTTGTTGTTTGATCGCTTTGGCTTTACTGACAATACCCTCATGGTTGCGTTTCAGCGGCAATACCGCCACTTTGATGGGTGCCAGATGGGGCTTGAATCCCATCACGGTGCGCTGTTTGCCGTCCTCCAGTTGCTCCACCCTGAACGCCTCGTTCATGACCGCCAGTACGCCGCGGTCAACACCGGCCGATGGCTCGATGACGTAGGGAACCTGCCACTCCTTGGTATCGAGATTCTGCACAACCAGCTTAGCGTTGGCGTCACTGTTAGGCTGAACGTGCGCATGAATGTTGTATTCAGACTGATTCTTGGTGTGGGAGCCCAGGTCAAAATCTGTGCGATTGGCAATACCCTCCAGCTCTTCCAGACCATGGGGGAAGCGGTACATCAGATCAACAGTGGCTTTGCTGTAGTGCGCCAGTTCGTCAGCAGGCACGTGGTACAGCTCCAGGTTATCCGCGCTGACACCTTGCGCTTCCCACCAGCGCAGGCGTTCTTCGACCCAGCGTTCGTGCCAGTCTTCGTCCTCTCCGGGATGGACAAAAAACTCCAGCTCCATCTGCTCGAACTCACGTACCCGGAAGATAAAGTTGCGCGGGGTAATTTCGTTGCGAAACGCCTTACCTATCTGGGCGATGCCAAACGGCAGTTTGGGTGAGGTGGCGTCCAGCACGTTCTTGAAGTTGGTGAAGATGGCCTGGGCGGTTTCCGGCCGCAGGTAAGCAAATGAGCTGCCGTCATCAACCGGGCCGACCTGGGTCTTGAACATGAGATTGAATGGTCGTGGTTCAGTCAGATCAGTGGAGCCGCAATTGGGGCAAACCGCCTCGTCCAGATGGTCTGCCCGCCAGCGGCTCTTGCATGCGCGGCAATCTACCAGCGGATCGGTGAATGTGGCCTCGTGTCCTGAGTAGCGCAAGGTCAGTGGGTTGGTCAGGATGGCTGCATCCAGGCCTTCTACATCGTCGCGCTCGTAAACCATGGCGCGCCACCACGCGGCTTTGAGGTTGTTTTTCAGCTCAACACCCAGTGGGCCATAGTCATAGAGGCCTTGCAGGCCTCCATAGATATCGCTGGATTGAAAGATAAAGCCTCGACGTTTGGCAAGGCCTACCAGATCGTCCATTGTGGATGCGGTCACTGTCTTTCCGAATAGTTGATTGAAGCGCGCGAACTATACCGGAATTACGGGGCAGAAAAAGCGGGGCCTCTCAGCGGGTTCGTGCTTGCTTGTAACCTGTTGTGTAGAAATGCTTACAAGCGGTCACATTATCCTGCTACTGAGTCCTGCGGATTTTTGTTCAAATGGTACAACTAGATTAAGCCATAGAGTCAAAAGGCAAGGTATTTGTCATATGCGTCGCGACGACACTTCCAATAAAACGTACTTCCGTAGTTCTGAGCGGATCTTCCGTATGAATGAACTGTGGTACTTTGCGTCTCGTGAAGGTGACAAAGGTCCTTTTCTCAGCGAACGCAAAGCACGCCGCGAAGTTGAGCGCTTTGTTGTCGAGCAGACTGAGCTGGCGGACTTTCAACACCGTCGCGAAAACAGACCCGCCCCTGTCCCAGGTGTGCTGGCCAACGTCCAGTCAGCCAGTCTGGTGCTGGAAGACCGGGCGCTTGAGAAGCGCGCGGTGGCCAAACGTGCAGCGATGAACGCCACGGCTGCAAACAAAACCGAACCCCCGCGCGAAATCATGCTGTAAAGCGATTTTGTCAGCATGCTCGTGGTGTGCTGTTAGACTTCCATTTCCCCAGCCTTTCTGTTTTCCTTCCGCGTGTGTTGTTACACGCGTTTACGGGTCACATGTGCAGCGGTAACTCATGTGTGCGGGTAACACTTGTGTGCGGGTAACACCTATGCGCGGGTAAAGAGAGAGAGGGTTTATTTTGGTCGACAGTCTATTTGATCTGACAGGGCAGGTTGCGCTGATCACAGGTTCCAGCAAAGGTATTGGTAAGGCGATTGCTGAAGAGATGGCAAGGCATGGGGCGCAGGTTGTCATTTCGTCACGCAAAGGCGACGTCTGCGAACAGGTGGCGGCGGACATCAATGCTGAATTGGAAGAGCAGGCGGGTGGCGCCGTGGCGATTCCTGCGCACGTTGGGCGCAAAGAGGAGCTGCAGCACCTGGTGGATGAAACCCGGGCGCGGTTGGGGAAAATTGACACGCTCGTCTGTAATGCGGCGGTAAATCCGTTTTATGGTCCGATGGCGCAGTTGCCGGATGATGCTTTCGAAAAAGTTCTTACGATTAACATTCAGGCGAACCACTGGCTGGCGCAGATGGTTCTGCCTGAAATGGTTGAGCGTGGTGATGGCGCCGTGATTATCGTATCCAGCGTTGGTGGTCTGCGCGGTAGTGATACATTGGGTGCCTATTGCATATCCAAGGCGGCAGATGTGCAATTGGTGCGCAACCTCGCGGTAGAATATGGTCCCCACAACATTCGGGTTAATGCCATTTCTCCAGGTCTGGTACGAACGGATTTTGCGCGAGCGTTGTGGGAGAATCCCGAAATACTCAAAGAACGAACCTCCGGCGATCCGTTGCGCCGGATTGGTGAACCCCGGGAAATCGCTGGCTCGGCCGTATATCTGGCCTCACGGGCGGGGGCGTTTACGACGGGACAGAATATTGTAGTGGACGGTGGCTCAACAATCGCCTGAGAACGTCTGGCTACTTGTGACTCATAAATCGGAGAGGTAAAAACAACATGAACGACGCGGCACAGGCAGGCAAAAAATGGTGGGCTAACGCGCTGTTGATTGGTGCGATTATCGGCTTGGTGTGTTTACCGCTGGGTGCGCTGGGTACCAAGCTGGGAATCTGGCAGTTTACCGGGGGCTTTATGCTGCTCGCGGTTGGTGTAGTGCTGGCGACAGCGGTGTTCTTTCTAGGGGTGATTGCTGCCGTGCTCACCTTTGTGAAAAACATGCAGGCTGAAAAAGGTGCTGTTCTCGG
>JBCCUW010000390.1:0-4551 GCA_039196385.1 Pseudomonadota bacterium | reverse complement strand
TGGAAGCGTTCTCGCACGCAGACCGAGTACAGCTCTTGGAACCACTACGTCAAGGTTTAAGGCAACCGCCACCTCGACAGGGCCGCAGGGCCCACACCAAACGGGGCGCTCTTTGAGCGCCCCGTTTCCTATTGGGTCATTTGTTACACCTATCCAGTCAATCAATCAACACATCCGCAAAGCCCTGTTCGTTAATCTGCAATCGCCACACCGCCGCTTCAACCCCAGTGATGAAAGGCTGATCATGACTGACCAGCACAAGCGCACAGGGACACTCCGCCAGCGCTGTTTCCAATGCCTCAATGGAGGGCAGATCAAGATGATTCGTCGGTTCATCCAGCACAAGAACGTGGGGCATGCGCAACATACCCAGGGCCAGCAACAGCTTACGGATTTCACCGGGACTGGGCTGTCTGCTGCGCAGTAGCCGTTCGGGACGGGAGTTCAAGCGACTGACGATTGTCATGATCTGGCCACGCTCCGACTTGGATAAACTCTGCATCTGGCTGATCAACTCCGCGCTTTGATCACCAGATATCTCCTGGGGCATCACCAGAACTTTATCAGCCGGTACTTGCAGTGCCTGGGTCATCAGCCTAAGCAGGGTCGACTTTCCGACACCATTTACGCCCGTCAACGCAATACGGTCATCCGCATCGATATGCAGGTCTGGCCAGCGCAACTCTCGCCTATCAGCCAACGTATGCTGCCCACCTGGCAAGTTGAGTACGCTCTTGCGCCGGCTGCGGGAGCCAGGCAACCAGATCCCGGTTGCATGTTCCTTGGCCACCTGGGTGGCTTGCAGCTGTTGCTGAGCCTGAACTGCCCTCCCCTGCAACTGCCTCAATGGATTACCTTCACCGCCATCCGTCTGCCGAGCCCGGTTAACCCGCCCGCGCGCATCACTGTCCTTTGCGGCCAGGCCCCGCTTACTGAGCGCGCTATGTGCCGCTTGCGCATGTTGGCGCCGCTTCACCAGCTCACGTTGGAGCCGTTTGTGCTGCCGCACCGCCACCTCGCGCGCCTGCAGCGCCGTCCGCCGCTGACTGTGACGCTGTGCGCTGGCCTGAGAGAAGCCACCGGCATACAGGTGCGCTGAAGGCGGTTCCAGCCACAAACATTGCGTGCACAACTCGTCCAGCAGTGCCCGGTCGTGACTCACCAGCAACCCGACACCAGGGAAGTCGCGCAGATTATCGACCAGCAAGGCCCGTGCCGCTGCGTCAATGTGGTTGGTGGGTTCATCGACGGCCAGCACATCAGGTGCATGCCATAGCGCGTGGGCAATCTGTGCACGCTTGCGCTCACCCTGGCTCAAACTGTCCCAGCGCGCCGCAAAGTCTTCCGTTACGGCGAAGCGACTGCGTATTTTGATGGCGTCAGCGGACCAGTCATCCAGAAAATCCGGCAGCGTCAGTGGCGGAAAGTCGGTGCGCTGCTCGCAATAGAACACTGTTGTTTGTTCAGGGCGAGTGATGGATCCGTGCAGCGGCGCCAGTTCACCTGCTAGAACCCGCAACAACGTGGTCTTACCCGCGCCGTTAGCACCCAGGATGCCAGTGAATCCGGGCGGAAAATGTACAGACAGTTCTGCGCACAATGGTTCTGCTGACGGACTGTGAGAAAAAGCGACATCACGCAAAGTGATGCCAGTCGACGAAGGCATAACATTTCTCCCAAAAAGGAATAAGACAGGGAAGCCGACCTGTAGTCGCCAACAGAGTTGGCCAACAGGCTAGAGTCTTAAGAAATGTTGTTGATCATGCCGTTACGCTCTTGGGGCGGGAGTTCGCCACTTGCCGAAGATACTAAGGCAGCTGCGAGAGTTTTGCCACGCTTTCAGCGTAGTCAGCTACGGGAAAGTCCCAGTATCCGCAAGTTCTCCACCACGATAACGTTGCGTCCACCTGAGCAACTGACGAGCAACCAAAGGATGGCCGAGCCCAGCAAGATTTTTGTAGTACTTGACCCAACCTGCATGGAACAGGCGGCTCTAGAATGGGGCGAACAAATTGCCCGCAATCTGCAAACGCATCGCAACACACAAACGCTGCTGCATGTTTACTGTTGCATCAACAGCGAATCAGCCGCCCTGGTCGTCGAAAACAATGGAGCCAACGCCATGCGCGCGACCCGGGACCGCGTGGCAGCGTGGGTTGAGCGCATGGTTACGGCCACACGCAGCGAAGGTATCGCGGTGACCACCGAAGTGGAATGGAGCAATGACTGGCGCCGGGCAATCGTCGAAGCGGCCACGCGTGAGCATAGCGCTATGGTGATTAAGAACATGACCCAGCATTCGCGCTTTATCCGCGCGGTGCGGGAAACCTCTGATTGGACGCTTATCCGGGAATGCGAATGTCCGGTACTGCTGGTGAAAACCGGCCGACCCTCGCAAATCCGCAACATTCTGGTGGCAGTAAAGCACAACCCGGAATCAGCCGCTTACGAGCAAGCGAATGACGACATTCTGAGCGCCGCGCGATCCTGGTCAACGGACCTTGGCGCCAATCTGCACGCCGTCACCTGTTACGACGAAGATGCGCGTCCGGACCGACAAAGGTTTGCTGATCGCTGCGGGCTGCAACGCAATCAGGTATCTGCCGCGGTAGGCAGGCCGGAAAAAATCATCGCGGAAACTGCCGCTCAGCAGGGTAGCGACCTGCTCATCATTGCCCGGGTCGCGCGGCCAGAATCGCCGGGCATGCTGGGCAAAACCGCACGCAAGGTTGTGGATGAGATCAATACGGAAGTGTTGATTCTGCCCATGAGTGCAACTTCCGCGAATTAGCAGCACCGCTATTCGAGTAAAACCGGCGCGAGAGCGCGTAGCGACTGTTCAATCAGTGCTTCCAATTCAGCTTGCGCAACGTCCCGGCTCAGCGACCCATCAATACAAAGCATGGCGATACCATGCACACTGGACCAGGCCAGCAACGCCTTGGGGCTCAGCGCATCGGTATCCTCCGAACCATGCCCACCGATGGCCAGAATGGCGGCCATCTGCTGCATGGCCTGGGCGTAATCAGGATGATCCGGATTCAGCGCATCCTCGCGAAAGATCATCCTGAATGCGCCGGGGTTCTTGCGCGCATAGTCGATGTAGGCCAGCCCCACGGCGAGAAATCTTTTGCCCTGCGGGACATCTGCAATCTGCTGGTTTACCGACGCTGCCATCCGTCTTGCACCACGCGCGGCAAATGCCGTCAGCAAATCCCGCTTGTCGGCGTAATGCCTGAACAGCGCGCTATGTGAGACGCCCACTGCTTTAGCACACGCCCGCAGTGAGACGTTTTCGAGACCCTGCTCCTCAATGATGCGCTCAACTTCGTCGAGCACAGCGTTCGCCAGGTCCCCATGATGATAAGCACTGCGCGTTTTATTACTTGTCATGTGACCATTGTCCACATTTTTCTTGACACGACAAGAAGACACATGTTTCCATTGGTCACATAGTCATTCTCTCGTCATTAAGGGAACCCAACATGGAACCAACTACCGGATTAAAAATCATGTACTTAAGCGCCTTCGTGGGGGCAGGTATCGTCGGCGCTATTACTCTGCTTATGCCCGGGTTGGCCGCAAAATACGTATTTGCAGGGGCTGTTGAGGTAAACGTTTATATGCGGATTCTGGGCTCAGTGTGGCTGGCCCTTGGCGCACTGGCCATGCTCGGTCTGCAGTCACCGATGGCGTATATCCCCATTCTACTGATTCAACTGGCGTACAAATCAGCCTGGCTGGTGTTTGCCGCTTACCCGGCGCTGCTGGCCGGCAACCGTGAAACTGGTCTGATCTTTTTGACTGTGCTGTTTACCGTCTGGGTCTACGCCCTGCTGATGCTGGTGCCAATCCGCGCCAGCCTGCCCGTCCACGCTTGATCAACCCACGGGATACACGCGACCTTCGAATACCGTCGCGACCACGGGAATATCGCGCAAAGCCAGCGGATCCACCTCAAGGGGGTCATCAGCCAGCACGGTAAAGTCCGCCATCTTGCCTGGATGCAGGCTGCCCACCCGGTCAGCCATATTCAGCACCCGGGCGGCGTTAATCGTGATGGCCGCCAGCGCCTGTTCTGCAGTAACACATTCTTCCGCACACATGACTTCACCCGTATGCGCAAGGCGGTTCACCGCAACCCACGCGCTGTTCAAGGGCTCTGCGGGCGCCATGGTAAAATCGGAATGAAAGGCCACGTTCAAACCGGCGCGCATGGCCGAGCCGACCCGCGCCATCTCGGACGCACGTGCGTGCCCGATACCGGTGCGGGAATACGCATCGGACAATTCATGTAAGTAGTAGATGTTGGCGGATATCTGACCACCCAGCGCATGGATGCGACGAATCTGTTCGTGATTGCAGAAGCCAAAGTGTTCGAAGGTAAACCCATGGTCAAAACGCGGATGCTCTGCCTGCATTTTGGCCAGGATATCCACCACCAGCTCGACACCAAGGTCGCCACACACATGCACATGGATCTGAAAGCCGCGCTGCCAATAAACGCGCACGGCTTCTTCCAACGCCTCCGGCACCATCAGCCATTCTCCG
>JBCCUW010000389.1:0-4555 GCA_039196385.1 Pseudomonadota bacterium | reverse complement strand
CGACTACAACGGGCACCTGAATATGGCGTTTTACAACGTCATATTCGATCGGGGAGTCGATCATATCTTTGATTATCTGGACATCGGCGAGGCATATGCACGCAGCGGCGTGGGCTCGGGTTTTATTGTCCAGGCACATGTGCAATATCTGCAGGAGTTGTCATTACACGACGAGGTGGAAGTGCACTTTCAGCTGTTGGACTACGATAAGAAGCGGCTGCACTTCATTGAACAGTTGTTTCACCGTGAACAGGGATACCTGGCAGCAACGTCGGAACAGCTTGGTATCCACGTGGATATGCAGACACGCCGAGCTACTGCGTTTCCCGATCCGGTGCTGGAAAAACTAGCGGAGCTAAGCACTGTGCACAGCAAAGTGCCCACACCTGCTCAGGCGGGGCAACTGGTTCGCATTAAAAAGCCCTAGCGCTGCGAGGGTATCAATACCCCTCAAGCTCACCATAACGGTTACGGTGATAGTTAACATCCCCGAAGGTCTGCTCCGTCACAGCCGCACGCTTGATAAAAAAGCCGATATCAAACTCGTCAGTCATGCCGATACCACCGTGCATCTGGATACCTTCCCGACTGACCAGATTAAACGTTTCGCCCACCTTGGCCTTGGTCAGACTGGCCAGCTTCGCCACTTCTTCTGCGTCGCGCGCTTCATCCAGCGCGGTCAGTGCTTCCAGTACACAAGACTTGGACAGCTCTATTTCGCAGAACATATTGGCTGCGCGGTGCTTCAATGCCTGGAACGAGCCAATGGCAACACCAAACTGCTTTCGTTCTTTCAGGTATTCAACCGTGCGCTCGAAACACTCTTGCAGGCTACCCAGCATTTCAGCCGCGATACCGATACGCGCGATATCCAGGGCGGGATCGAGAATGTCCGCCCCAGCGTCCGCATTACCGATCAGTGCGTCACCAGCAACCGCAACGTCTTTCAACTCGATGTTAGCCGCATTGCGTGAATCGGCCATTTTTGTGCGAGTCACAGCAACACCCGCCGCATCTCGATCTACCAGAAACAGGCTGATACCCGCTCGATCACTGCTATCACCCGAGGTACGCGCCGCAACAATCAGCTTGTCTGCCACGTGGCCGTCCAACACAAAAGTTTTGGTGCCGCTCAGCTTATACCCGTCGCCATCCGCCTGCGCACTTGTATTAATGGTATAGGGGGCGTGCCGATGGCCTTCTTCAAGGGCCAGCGCCAGCAACAGGGAACCTGCCGCAACCTGGGGCAGCAGGTCTGCCTTCTGCGCTTCACTGCCGCCGATATTGAGCACCGTGCCGCCCACCCAGACGGAGGCAAACAACGGGCTGGCGGACAACGTGCGTCCGGTTTCTTCAGTGACGACGCCAAGTCCTTTGTAGCCGAACGCCAGACCACCGTGATCTTCTGCCCAGGGAATGGCCGCCCAGCCGAGCTCAACCATGGCGTTCCAGGTATCACGATCGAAGCCATCCGCATTGTCTTCGTCACGCAGCTTACGCAGCTGAGCGATGGGCGCATTACTGCCGCAGAAGTCTTTTGCGCTGTCTTTGAGCATGGTCTGCTCTTCGTTAAGGATCATGGGCATGGATTGTTTCCCCTCTGATTAGTTCTACTCGCTTTATCCTCAGAGCGTTCTTGTCGCTAAGAGCTGTTATCTGCAGCCGTGCTGTGCAATGCGTAGTTTTCGCAATATGCAGTTCTATTGACATAAATTTGTCGCTGAACGCCGAACGGCACTATTTACCGCGCCATCAGCTATTTTAACCGAAAGCGCCTGCGGCTCAATATCAATGTCGCGTTTTATGGCCTTGCGAGCCACCTGTCCTGGCGCGGTGTTTCGTTACGATCCACTTACATCTGTTACATGGTCTATGCAGCAGTTTGTGAACTGAGTACCTAAACTGGCCCCGTACTGAATTGGATCGATCGTTGTGAGAAGGACTCCGTTACTCATTTTCTTACTTTGTTTGGCGCTGCACATTGACGTGCATGCAGAAGTATTGTCCAACAGTACCCCCTCGCTGACGCAGCTTGAGCTGAACGGCCAACACAAAGACGTTCAGGTTGTCCAAACCGCTGTCAGCCGGGGTGATAATTTCGCAGGGCCTGCTTTGGAGAAGAGCAGTACCATGGCAGGTTCCTTCGATTATTCTTACTTCTTTGTGCTGTGCCTGGGCATGGCCGGACTGGTCTGGATGCGGCGTCAAAGTCAGTCGTTGTAGCAGACTGGGTGCAATAGTCTGGGTGCAGCAGGCTGAAGGGCATGCCGCTGGTCTCACCCGGAATCCACGTCACTTTGACTTGCCCTGATCTCTGACGCAGCATAGCGCTGCCATGAATAACCCTCCATCCGCACAGCCATTCATCGCTGTACAGGCCTGCCTGCAACAGACGTTACCCATGGCACGCATTGAACCCGTGCCGCTCCCCGAGCTGCCTCAGGTCACGCTGGGTCTGATCAACGCGGACTTCCCTACCGGACCACTGCCGGCCGACGTGATGCGGGACGTCATCGCCGAACCGGCGTATTGGGCTTTCTGCTGGGGAAGCGGACTGGCGACCGCGCAGTGGTTACTGGCCCAACCAGAGCTCGTGCACGGCAAACAGATCGCGGATCTGGGTTGCGGCTCCGGCATCGTCGCCATTGCTGCAGCGCTGGCCGGCGCGGAAGCGGTCTGGGCCATTGATATTGATCCCGCCGCGCTGGCTGCTACGGCGGCCAATGCCGAGGTTAATCAGGTGGAATTGCAATTGCTGAACAGCCTCGACGCGCTGCCCGTGGATGTGGATATTCTCTATATGGCAGACGTGCTGTACGACCGGAGCAATTTCGCACTCATCGAGCAGGCCCGCCAGCACACAGCCAAATTGGTGATCGCAGATTCTCGCGTGACCGATTTGCACAATTCGGCGTTCGCACTGCTGCATACGCGCGAGGCTCTGACCTACCCGAATCTGGGTGAGTTTGATGAATTCCGTACCGTGCGGTTTTTTGCCAGCCCTGCTTAACCTGCCAAGAGACGTCAGCGCTTGTAGAGCATCACGGCAAAGTCGCGATTGGCACTGCTCGTCAAGTCGCGCTCAATACCAATGGCGGTGGAGTTCAACCAATCCAGTGCGACTTTGTCGCTGGGAAAATCCATCACCAGCATCCGCTGCCAGGGTGGCTCAGCGTCAAGCGGATCAATCTGCGCATCCAGGACCACCCGGCCACCACTGCCAGTAGCGGCCGCCAAAAGGCCTGTCAGCGGGTCCAACTGCGTACTTTCCCTGGCAATGACGAGAAAAATGAGCAACGTGTTCTGCCATTCGTCATGCGCACTGTTCGCATACGAACCCAAGCGCATGGCCTGTAAACCCGTGATGCTGTCCTGCATCAACCCATAAGGACTGGAGGTCATAATTTGCGCCACATCACGCGCATGCGGAATCCGATAGAACACCAGCCTGGGCCACTCATCGCGCGTCTGGCCGTTAGCAACATACTGCAGCTGGTATGCCGCCAGGGACTGCCCCCCTTCACTGGTCACCAACTGCTGGAGCGGCGCAATATAACGCGTCTGCAGCGGTTCCACCGGTCCGCGCAGAAATTCCGCTACCAGGTAGGGGTCTGCACGACGATCATCCACAAAAGCCAGGTGCGCCAGGCTTGGACCAATCCACCACAGCACACCACCGACCAGCGCTGCGATACCCACCGCCAGGGTGATTAATATGCTGAAACCCTTACCCACCAAGCAAACCGCCCGCCAACTGAAACGTGCGGGATAATAGGGTGAACTACCAACCCAATGCAAAGTCTGGCGCACATTTGCGGTGAGAAAAATTTAGCTTTTTATACGCTCAAGCGGCAAACTTTTGTCCCCTTAGCGTCCGCAAATGAAACGTCCGAACATAATCCCTAAAGGTGACATGGCTGAAACCATAACAGAGCTGCGGGTTGCCAACCCGCCGGTCGAACTGAACTTACTGGCCTGCGGCGACCCGCAACAACCCTGCCTGGTCATGGTGCACGGCTTACGCGACACCGCGTGGGCCCTCGCACCGGTTGCCCAGGCGCTGGCTGCAGGTACTGCTACACATCCTGGTTACTACGTGGTCATCATGGAACTGCGGGGTCACGGCGCGTCCAGTCACAGCGACGGGTACGCTATGGCCAACTTTCTCATGGACCTGCACCTGGTGATTGACGCCGTCTGCGAAGGCGCTGAACACCCTCAATGCGCACTCTTCGGTCACAGCCTCGGGGGTCATCTGGTCAGTCGTTACGCGGCCTTGTTTGCAAAACGCGTTTGCGCCCTGCTGGTTGTGGAAGGTCTGGGCCCGCCTCGCGCACAAACACCCGCAAACGCGAGTGACAGGCAAGCTGAAAGCGCCAAGCTGGCCGCCTATACGCAGATGCTGCTGGAGCGCATGTCACCCAGTACCCGCACATCCACACCCATTGCTTCGATCAACGCGGTGGTTGAACGGCTGTTAAGCAACAATCCGCGCCTGCCCAGTTCGCTTGCTGAAGTGATTGCACCACATCTGGTTTACCCTGTTGAAGCTGGG
>JBCCUW010000388.1:0-4556 GCA_039196385.1 Pseudomonadota bacterium | reverse complement strand
CTAACTTCAACTGGAAATGTGGTGGTTATGGATCCCGGTCGGTGTCGTCGGCTTGGCGGCGCCAGTTCGAACGAGAACGTCAAAGGAGTTGTCGCAGCAGCATTTGGCCGGCGAGCTCGGGTTCTGGGACGAGGCGCGCATTGAAGTCGTGGGCGGGTTCCCGGACGACGTGCATGACGGGGGCCACACCGGTGTAGAGCAGATAGATGCAATACATGGCAACACCGAGCCCAAGCAGGATGTCCAACCACAGCAGAGGGTACAGACCGAGCAATCCAGCGACAAAAAACGGCGTGGCGGTGTAGGAAATCAGCGTTGTGCCCTGTGCCAGCTCACCGCTGTCACCATAGGTGGATGACATCCAGTGCACCATGTACCCCATGAACAAGACACCCAACACACAGGCGAAAAAGAACATGATGCACATGGGCAAAGCGCTTGCCGGCGTGAGCCGCATGGTTTCTCCGGCGACATCCCAGCCGAACCGGGTGACACCGATGTACCAGCAGATAGCAGGAATCAGGGCAAATGGGATGGTGTGGGTGAACAGCACGCGGCTCACCGACAGAGGCTGCGCAGCGATCAGTTGCCAGCCCTTCTGGCCGCTGAACATCAGGCGCCAGCCATTGATAAAGCTATTCATGGGGATCCTCCCGGTCATCGTCGTCAAATATGTTCATGGCGCTGCGTTCCAGATCATCGAACTGCTTGTGGTTTACCGACCACACGAAAGCCCAGGCTGCCACACCGAGCAGCACTGCAGAGAGCGGCAGCAGCAACAGCAGAATTTCCATCTCAACCAGCCCCCGTTTGCGGCTGACCGCTGGCCGGCACATTGTTTAGTTCTGGCGAGTTGGTCAACGGTACTGTGCCGAGCATGCGGCAGGCATTCAGCATGACCAGCAGGGAACTGCTGCTCATCCCCAGTGCGGCGACCCAGGGCGGAGCAAAACCGAATGCGGCCAGAGGAATAGCGGCCAGGTTGTAGGTAAACGCCCAGAACAGATTCTGCCGAATGATCTGCCGGCAACGCCGACTCACATCAACAAATTCGAGAATGGCGGTGAGGCGTGGTGACAATAGATTGACGTCTGCTTTGGATTTTACCAGGTCGGAAGTTTCTAACATGGCGATGGAAACATCCGCCGTGGCCAAAGCGGGTAGATCGTTCAAACCGTCTCCCACGTATAGCGTGGCACCGTTATCTGCGCTCACTTTGGCCGCGCGCAACGTTGCGGTTTTGTCTTCCGGCTGTGATCTGCTGATTGCCTGCAGGCCCAGCTGAGCAGACGCTTGCTGGCATTGACTGTCGGTGTCACCACTGACGATAGTGACTTCCAGTTGCCGTGCACGACAGCCCTGCACAAAAGCTTCAGCATCTTCACGCAGCGGGTTGTGTAAATTGAATCTGGCGAGGGGCTGTCCTTCTGCGGCCAGGTAGACTGCCTTGTGGTTGAGCAATGTCTGCGGCGGGGTGCTGTTGTCTGCAGTGGGGTTAATCCCGCAGAAATCGGCACTGCCGACGCGCAACGCGGTACCCCCCTCTGCCTGGGGCAGCCTGCCGTATACGCCTTCAGGGTGTACCGTCACATCTTGCAGTTCAGGCAAGGGTTCCTGGTGCAGGTGTTTGAACGCATTAGCTAAAGGGTGGGTGGCGTAAGCCTGCAGTGCGGCGGCGTAGTGCAGGCAGTCTGCTTCAGTCAGATTGCCCAGCGCCTGTATATTGCTGATGGTCGGATCAGGCCGGGTCAGTGTGCCGGTCTTGTCGATAAAGACCTGTTGTAAGTGGTCCACCTCCAGGGCGCGCGGGTTTTTCACCATCACGCCAAGTTGGCGCAGCTTGATCAACCCCGCGGTGAGGGCTGCCGGTGTTGCCAGGGATAACGCGCAGGGGCAGCTGACCACCAGTACCGCCAGCGTGGCAGAAAGCGCCTGTTCCGGAGCAACCCATAACCACCCGGCACACGTCAGCGTCGCCATGGCGAGAATAGCCGGGATAAATACCCGGGCGACCTTGTCCGCCAGGCGGGCCAGTCCGTTTTTGCTGGCCAGGGCCTGATCTGCGAGACGGTCAATGGCTGCCAGGCGGCTGTCTTGTGGCAAGGCTGTGACACGCAGGGTAAAACCACTGCCGCGATTAAAGGTGCCGGCGTAAACCCTGGCGCCGCCGTGCCGCTCAACCCAGGCTGATTCGCCGCTGAGCAAAGCTTCGTCAAGCAGGGCGGTTGCTTGCTCCCAAATGTTGCCGTCAGTGGGGATTTGCGCCCCCTGATCAATCCAGAGCAGGTCGCCCGCCTGCACTGCGTTTAAATCGACTGGAACCTTGCGGCCAGCCTGCAGGCGCAGTACTTCGCGCGGCAGAGCTGCAGTAAGGCTGTTCTGCAACTGCAGGCGGCCACGCAGCCTTTGATCAATATAACGTGCGCCCAGCATCAGAAAGGTGAACATGGCGACCGAGTCGTAGTACGTGTCGCCAGCCCCGCGCCATGTGTTGAAGACGCTTGCGCTGAAAGCGATGGTGATGGCCAGCGCAATGGGCGTGTCCATGTTGATGCTCAGATGGCGCGGCCAACCGCGGGTCGCCTGGCGGAAAAACGGTACGGCGCAATAGCTAACCACGGGAATGCAGAAAATCATGGCTGCGTATTCCAGCAGGCGCGCCAGCTCCGCCTGTATGCCCTGGAATGCACCGGCGTACAGGGCAATCTGCAGCATCATCACCTGCATCATCGCCAGGCCTGCCACACCCAGGCGCTTCAGCATCTGCCGATCGCCCGGACTCGTCTGCCCGGTCTGATTCAGTAGCGTTGGCTGAAAGCCGCTGGTTTCGATCTGCAGGAGCAGTTCCGCCGGTGTGACGCCGTCAGCGTGGGTCACCGTGACCTGACGCCGTACGGGGTTAAACTGCATGCTGGTAATGCCGGTCAACGCATCGAGCGACTGGCGGATTTTGTGGTGGCACGCGCTGCAATGCATGTCTTTGATATGCAGTGTGGTGGTGCTCATGGCTGCTTCTGCCAGCTGGTTTTGTTCAGCGCGTCGTTGGGGGTGGCCATGCGCAGATCGCTGGACTGTTGGGCCACCATAAACAGGGTGGCGCCGAACACCACACTGAGCACCGGCAGGACAACAATCAGCCATAACAATGCGGGTAGCCGCTGGCGGGATTCAGCGCGTTCTCGACTCATGGCCGGTTCTCCCCCTTCCCCCCGGGTGCCAGAAAACGCGTGGTTTCACGCACACAGTGTCCCTGTGTATCACACAGGCTGACTTCCAGGGGCAGATTGCTGACGGGGGGTGCCGTCATGGCAACCTGCAGGCTGATATTCTCGACTACTCCGGGGCTGACCTCAGCCACGTCGCGTGACAGCATCTCGGCTGCATGTGGTGCGCTGACGGATATAGTGTATTGCGCGGTCTGCTGGCTCTTGTTAATAATTTTCAGCTGATAGTCGTTGCGAATGACAGGTCCCTCAGCGCTCTGCGTGACCACGTGATACAGCGTGCCGCGTTCGCGCAGCACGTCAAAGGCCAATGTGCTGCGCTGCCACAGCGCAACAACCAGCGCCGCGGTCATGACCAGGACAACCAGCGCGTAGCCGATGCTGCGGGGGCGCAGCCAGTGGGCGTGGGTCTGGCCGGGGTCGTGCAGTTGTCGTTCGGTTGTGTAACGCACAAGGCCGGGTGCGTAACCCATTTTCTCCATCACCTGATCGCAGGCGTCGACGCAGTGGGCACAACCGATGCATTGATACTGCAGACCGTCGCGGATATCGATACCGGTGGGGCAGACCTGGACACACAGCTGGCAGTTAATGCAGTCGCCCAGATCGCCGGCCGGCGCACCACGCTTGCGTGAGCCACGCGGTTCACCGCGCTGCGGATCGTAAGACACAATCAGTGTGTCCTTGTCGATCATCGCCGATTGAAATCGTGCATAGGGACACATATAGATGCATACCTGTTCACGCATCCAACCTGCATTGATATAAGTTGCGGCGGTGAAAAAGACGATCCAGAACAGCGTCCAGGGCCCGAGCGCCGCCAGGTCAGCGGTGGCCAGATTGGTGACGATGTCGCGGATCGGGGTGAAATAGCCCACAAAGGTGACCCCGGTGAGCAGTGCCCAACCCAGCCACATTGTGTGTTTAGCAGTACGCTTGCGTAATTTTTGTGCAAACGCCCGGGTCAGCCCGGCAGGTACAGCGTCCAGGCGCATACGTTGATGTCGTTCACCCTCGGTGATCTGCTCTGCCCACATGAAAATGGCCGTCCACACGGTCTGGGGGCAGGTATAACCGCACCACAGGCGACCCACGACGGTGGTCACGGCAAACAGACTGAATGCCGCTATCATCAACAGCCAGCCCAGCAGCCACAGATCCTGGGGCCAGATGGTCAAACCGAACAGATGAAACTGGCGGGCGGGCAGGTCAAAAAGAATCGCCTGCCGCTCACCCCAGGTCAGCCACGGACCAAGAAAGTAACCCAGCAGGAAAGGCCAGCCAGTGAACAAACGCAGTTTCTGAAAGCGCCCGCCGATATGGCGGGTGAAT
>JBCCUW010000387.1:0-4568 GCA_039196385.1 Pseudomonadota bacterium | reverse complement strand
AGTTCCGCTAACTGGTCAAGTGCCTGGTCGTACCGTTCCAGCTGGCCCAGCAATGACGCCCGTCGCAGCGCTGCTTGATTTCCTGCTGGGGGGGCGTGAACCCGGGCGTTTCTTCCACAGCGTCATTCGCTTTGGTCGACGCACGGAAATCTGGATTAACCTGTTTGGCCACCAACGTAAATCCGGGACAGCGGATGACATCATCCAGCCTCTGCAGAAGAGGGTTTTTGCGGAAGCGCAGGAGAATCCATTGCTGCAAAAAGCCGGTGCATCACTCAACCATACCCTGGATAGTGTGGGGGAAGCACTGAACAAGCCCGGTGCTTCCAAAAGCGAACACAAGTCCTGATACGCCCCTGATTCGACAAACCCGGTTTAACGTCTACATTTAAGGGTGTGTATTACCCACAAGTGTTGCTGTGAACCAATTATTTCCCGCACTGCTGGTGTTGCTGCTGCTGACGGCCTGTTCAAACAAGCTTGCCGAGATTGCTGACGAGGAGCTGGCAGACGGCCGCTACGAATGCCGCACAGCCCAGGATCAGAGCCCGGGTATGGCCATCCGCTGTGACAATATTGCCCGGGAATGCAAACGCCGCCGCGACGAAGGCCGGTTTGTGTGTTAGCGCAGAGCGCGGCCCACTTATCGCGACTGTTGCTGCTGTTGCTCAGCCCCCCGCTGTTGGCTGCCGGAATTGCCGAAAAGCCCATTCCGGGCGGCCTGGGCGTTGAGTTTGCCAAACCCCTGGATAGTGCCCGACATGGTGCTGAAACTGCCTTTGTACCGATGATGGCCCTGCCTGACAATCGCGAATTTGTCATGCCGGAGTTAGAGCCCGGCGCCATTCTGCCCTGGCGGCACTTTACCGATATCGTGTTGCCCAGACCTATTCGCCAACATGCCCATCAAAGTTTTGTGATGCTGGATCACGATAACCACCCGGTACGCGTGACCACTCAGGTGAATACACCCGGGTGTGACAAAAACTTCGACTGGCTGAAAGAAACGGTCAGCAAAAAGTACAGTGTGCGTGGCGAAACCGAGATCAGTCCATCTGATGGTTACACCCGACAGATTCGTATCGTGTTTATCGACAAACAGATCGATATGGCTTGCGGCCCGCACCTGCTGATTCAATATCTGGATTTCAGCCGCCTCAAACGCTGGGCGGTGGCGCAACACAAGCGCTATCAAAGTTATGAGCGCAACGAGCTGGACAACGAGAAGCGGCGTATGGTGTTGGACCGGCGCCGCTCCGTGCAGTTCGCTGACGCCTTCACACTGGGTGATCGATTTAAGCTGGAAGGCGCGTTTGGTATTCAGTTTGATCAGCCGTTCGCGAAAAACTCCACCCAGGTTTTTCCGATTGATGTGCCGTTTTATGCGGTCCTGCCTAACCTGCCGCCGCAGTTTGCCAACGGTGATATCCAACTGGTCATCGCACCGGATAAATACCCCATTGTCATTCGCGGGACATTTCGGCAGGTGGACTTTGACCAGGTTAAAAACGCGCTGCGGGCCAAATATGGCACGCCGTTGAAGAGTACGGATCGACACGTGATCCACAAAGTCAGCTCGCATCATGCCATCCTCAAAAAAATTGCTGCCGACACGATAGAGATGGCCTTTATCAACACAGTTGCGCAGGCAGAACAGCGCAACCGTTTATGGGGACAGGAAAGTGAGGGACTGTAAGTGACAGCAGGTGTTGATGAACTTAAGCCAGACGACCACAGACTTGTACAACCGCTGCTGGTGGCCCCGCTGCGCAGCGCGTCACAGGTGCTGTCCGCTGATCGTCGGCATCGCGGCGAGCGTCGCCGCTATGTGCAATCAATCAGCTTTGTAGATCGTCGTCGCCGCGAACGCCGTGAGACCGCACTGCAGGCGCTGTTGTGGTCGTCAGGCGCTGGAAGATAGGGCCAGACCGTCCTGACCGGTGTTGTAGCCTGCATCCGCCAGCTGCATGTTCACGCTGCCGTATACACTACCGAGTCGGTCCAGGACAAAACGTGAGAACAGATTCTGCACCACTTCGATGGAGTACTTGTCGATTTTGACGCTGCGGCAAGACATCACGAAGTGATAGCTGATGGCTTCCGGACTGACAGGCAATTTGTGTTTCTCAACCGGCTGATTGAGCGCATTGCTGGTGCGCTCGGCAATACTCTGCAGCAAGTGGGTGAAATGGGCGTTACTTTTGTCCGCCATCTGTTGCGCGATAATCCGTTCTTCCATGGATTCCACGCCATCCGCCGGGTGCCCCAGCCAGCACTTGCCGCTGGCTTGAATGCGTTTACCGAATGTCTTGAGCAGGTGTTTGCGCCGAAAGCGCAGTTCGCGCATCAGCTCGACCACATGCTGTTGTTGCAACTTGTTCTCGCTGCTGAATGCCAGTTCGAACAATCCGTCCTCGATGTTGCTGTAAAACCCTTCCATGAGGTTCATTAAGTCACCTACCGCATGCATATGTATTGCACTGAATAGGTTCTTGGGATCCGTATTAGGTTGCATCCCGGCCCTCAATGTCTCTAACTCTCACTATGCAGTGTAGGTGGATTGGGCGGTAATACGTTGCGAAAGTTCCGCGCAGAGTGTGCGCCCTGTCTCATATAAGACTCATGCAAGACTCACTAAGCGCAGAGACGGCGACGCGAACGGGTTGAATCGTGACTACTTCAGGCGAATCTGCGCGTTGACGTAACCCGGCGCATCCTGTTCATCAAAGTTGGCTCGATCGACCAGTACGCCGTTGTTCTCTTCCAGTTGGTTGACCCAACTGATGATCTGGTTAAACGACTGCGCCTGCAGGATAACGCTGACGATGCCGTTTGATTCAGGCTGTAGCCGGTTAACCAGCAGGTCGTGGGCCTTGGCGGATTTGTTGATGGTAGTAATGCGCGCCCCACCAGCACGGTTATTGTTGCTGTTTTTTGCCGCATCGCGCGCGGCCTGCTCGTTACTCTGCAGCCAATCGTATAACTGCTGGGCGTTGTTATGTCGGTTCGCTTCAACGGTCGACCAATCCGCAACAGGCTTCCAGACAAAAGCCCACAAACACAGCACCGCCACAAGGGCGCCAAGGGCCAGAATAATCTGCTGTTCGGAACGTTCGCGCCCATAAAACCAGCGACCGATACCGGACCGCCGCAATTGCCCACCCAGATCAGCCAATGCGCTCATGATGCAAACCTCATACGTAGTCGTGAACGGACTTGCTGGCCTTCCTGTTCTGCGCTGGTCACATCGACAGTCACGCCCTCCCCAGCCAGCTTGCTTTTGATAATTTCCAGGTCGTCGTAACTGGACAACATGACTTCCACGGTCAGTTCCCGGCGTTGATCCGCGTAGTTCAGGGTGGACACGCGGGTATCCGTCTCCAACACATTGGAAAAGTGGGCGGTCAGCGCCACAAAATCACTTGATCCGACATCACCCGCGCCCGGCCCCAGCTTGGCGCGCATGCGTCGGCGCAACTGCTCTACGCCTACGGGCTGACTTTCCCGGGGAAACAACTCTTTGTAGAAGGCAAAGCTCTCAGCCTGGAGGCGGTCCGCTTCACTACCCGCCCACCAGCCCTGCACAATAAGACCAACAAAGGCAACCACCAGCCAGACTGCGGCCAGGGCGCCCACACCGCGCCATTTTTTTGCATGGGGGCTCTGGGGTTTAGCTGCCTGGTAAGGCCCCTGCAGGATGTTGGTGACGTGACTAAGATTGCTGTCTTCAAAACGATCAGCCAGGTAACTCAACACACCATGTGGCAGATCTGTGATCTGCTCCACCTCAGGAGCCGGGTCCAACTGGCCCAGGTCCAGTGCACTGACTTCCCCATTAATTGTGTAAAGCTTGTTTATCTCGAGGCCAGACAGCGCAAACAGCAGGTTATCTTGATCGATAATGGCCGCCTGATCGGCATTCGCGACAAGCGCCGCGCCAGCTTCAAACAGCACGCTGGCTTCACCAGCCTGGTTGGGCAGGAGTTGGGCATCGGTTATGAAGTACCCGGGGTGCACACCGATCGAGGCAAAACAAGCCAGCCAGGACTGCATAACATCATGGGCGACAATGCTGCACAACACCGGTTCGCCTGCTTTGATGGGCCCATGGGCAATGTGCATCAGCTCGATATCGCTGGCCACGTATTCTTCCGCAGCAAACGGCAGCGCGCGTCTAATCTGCGCAGTATTACGCCCGGGGACCTCACAGTTCACCATCAGCACGTACTGGCTGGGCAATACCACCACTGTATTCTCAGGATTACCCAGCCAATCGACGTTCGGATCAGCCACATCTGCCAGGCCGCGGTAGTCGGTAGTCCCGGTGCCGCGGACCGACCCGTCGTTTTCGCGGATCAGCCATTCGACAGACAGTTGATAACTGTCCGCGTCCAGGCCTTCGTCCGGCAGCGCATCAAAGTCCGCGGTGGCTTCAGACAGAACGCGTAGAAAAAGTCGAGGCATAACGGGTCAATGTCCTAACTGGCAGGTTCGGTTGAAATTTGTACGTTGGAGCGGAACAGTTTACCAAAATCTCGCTGCAGAACAGTGACCTGGGCCGGAACACT
>JBCCUW010000386.1:0-4568 GCA_039196385.1 Pseudomonadota bacterium | reverse complement strand
CTGGTGGATGACACCACTGCCCGGGCAGCCTACTTCCCAGGCCTGGATTTCAACGCAGACCCTTCGGTGGCATTTGCTAGCCCGAACGTCCTGCTGGATCCACTGGTCAACAATATGGTGGGTAACGGCATCAGCACTCAACCTGACGATGCTTCTCTGCGGGCTGAAGTCACCAGCTTGGTGACCCGCCTGTCCACCTGTGCCGGGGCTTGTCCTGCGGACCAGACCGAAAATGTCGTGAAAGGCGCCTGCGCCTCCATACTTGGCAGTGCTGCCATGCTCGTCAACTAGGAGGTATCACAACATGCAAATTCAATCCCTGAAGACGAGATATTTGAGGAATCAACATGCGTAGACGTAGACAACGGAAATATGATGACCCTTTGTGTCATGCAGATCATCCTCGGCCACGTACGCGCCGGGAGTTTTTATCCCAGGGATTCATCATGGGCAGCGGTGCGGTGCTTGGCAGCGCCATGGTCACCCTGCCGGGCGGTGCTCAGGCGGAACTGTCGTCTGACCTGGCGAATCTGATCCCCTTGATGGACTGCGGCATTAACACTCAGGGCGCGGGTAAAATACCCTTCATCGCTTTTGATCTGGCCGGTGGTTCGAATCAGGCAGGATCAAATGTGCTGGTTGGCCGCCAGGGTGGACAGCTGGATTTTCTGACCACTGCAGGTTACGAGCGCCAGGGATTGCCCGGCGACATGGTGCCTTCTATTGTCAACCCGGCAGACGGGACAAACGATTTTGTAGACACCACGTTGGGGCTGGCCTTTCACTCAGACAGTGCATTTCTGCGCGGTATGATGACCCGCATTACCCCTGGAACCGCAGCCAATATCAATGGCGCCGTAATTCCTGCCCGATCGGAGAACGACACCGGTAACAACCCGCACAATCCGATGTACGGAATTGCCAAAGCCGGCGCAGACGGCCAGCTACTGACCTTGATCGGTTCAGAAAACTCCGACTCAGGCGGCAATTCCATGGCCCCTCAGGCGATGATTGATCTCAGCGTCAGGCCGACCAAGGTGGATCGCCCCACCGATGTCACGGGCCTTGTGGATGTCGGTGACCTCACTGCCGTGCTGTCGCCTGATGACGCCGTGGCCGTCATGGAGTCTATCTATCGCATCAGCGATCAGAAAACCCAGGCTGTCACGACCACAGACGTGGTCAGAGATCTGGTGCGATGCGGCTATCTGAAGAGTGCTGATCTGGCTGACCGCTTTGGTACACCCAGCCTGATCGACCCAGCCACAGACCCGCAGATTGTGGGACCCACAGGAATTTTCACCGACGCTGAGTTTAACGCCGGTGACCGTTCCGCCCGGGAATTTCAGAAAACCGCTTCCGTCATGAAGATGGTCATGAATGGATTTGCCGGCGCCGGCACCGTCGAAATGGGTGGTTATGACTATCACGGCGGACGTCGCGCTGAAGGGGAAGTGAAAGACTTCCGCGCTGGTCAGTGTATGGGCGCTTGCCTGGAATACGCCGCGCAGATTGGTGTGCCCTTAATGATGTACGTGATGTCAGATGGCTCACTGTCTTCCAATGGCGCCATCGACGACACCGTCGATGGTCGTGGTAAGGGCGAGTGGGTCAGTGACAACCAACAGACTGCCGCAACGTTCTTCCTGGTTTACGATCCGAATGGACGACCGACCCTTCTCGGCGGCACGGCGGATCAGCAAGCCGTGCACCAGCAGTTGGGTTACATGCGACCCGACGGTTCGGTGGAAACTGCTGCGACCCCGGCCGCCAACAACGTGAATCTGCTGGCGGAAACCGTGGTACTGAACTACCTGGCTCTGCATGGCGAAAACGGTAGCCTGGACACAGTTCTGCCCGGACATGGCCTGGGTAGCGCGGCGCTGCAGGACAGCCTGACTGCGTTCGAGCCGATTGTTAACGGTACGGTAGGCACACCTCCAACTTAGCCCGCCGCTCCGGCACAGCGACCACGCAACGGCGCTGTCTGACCCTGCCCACACGATGTGGGCAGTCGGCTATACTATCCGGAACCTGCTCACCAACAGGAAAATAGGTTGCAAGGACTCGCCTGCCCAAACTGTCGTACCGCGTTGTCAGCCAATCGCTGTCATGCATGCGACATCAGCTTTCCTAATCTGGACCAGGTACCATTCATGTGGGCGGAGCCTGGTGCTGCGCTGCTGGACTGGCGTAATCGGTTTAATATGACCATGGCCGATCTGGAGTCGCAGACAGCGTCCAGCGACCCGACCCGGTTACCGGCAGCAACCCGCCCAGCAACCCGCCAGCGCATAGAGCAACTGCACGCTGCCCTGTGTAACCATCGCGAGGAACTGACAAGCTTACTCACCCCTTTGAAGGTCGGTGAAGCGCTGGCACGCGAGACGCACCTAGCCCTGGCGACTCAATTACCCGGTCATCATGGCGTATTGTCATACAGCACCCAGATTTTCCGAGATTGGTGCTGGGGAGATGAAGAAAACGAACAGGTCGCAGCCCATCTGTATGAGGCGCTGGATCAGCATGGCAACCTGCACTCGAAGAGCAGCGAAGGTGCACTGCGTATCCTGGTTTTAGGTTGCGGCGCCGGTCGCCTTGCGTACGACATTCACCGCCAGTTTAAAGATGCAAAGTCCTGGGCACTGGACAGTAACCCGTTGTTGTGCCTGTTAGGCCAGGCCATGGCATCCGGGCAAAAGGTGGGCTTGACCGAGTTCCCGCTGGCCCCGGTGCAGCCTCAAGACGTTGCCATCAGCCGTGAGCTTACGGCGCCCGCTACGGCCCAGGATCTGCAATTCGTTTGCGCAGACGCAACCCGCCCCCCGTTTGCTGCCAACAGTTTTGATCTGATCGTCACGCCCTGGCTTATTGATGTGATTGACGTTGGATTAGCGGACTTGTTAACGGTTATCAATCCTCTCCTTGATACGGGCGGCGTCTGGTTGAATCACGGCTCCGTGGCGTTCAACGGCGGCCTGCCCGCCAACCGTCTGGACACTGCCGAAGTTGCGGCTATCACCGAAGAAAATGGGTTCACGGTCGCACATCGCGACAATATTGCCCTCCCCTACCTGCAATCGCCCGCCAGTCGAAATCATCGCGAAGAAATTGTATTTACTCAACTGGCCATCAAAACCAGCGACATTAAGGTGAAGTCCAGACCACCGCAGCACCTACCGGAATGGATTGTCAAAGCTAACGTGCCCGTACCCTTGAGCCAGGCATTTCAGACCCAACTCACCACGGTGCGCATCCACGCTTTTATCATGGGGCTGATTGATGGAGAGCGGGATATCAATGCCATGGCCAAAATCCTTGAAGAGCAGCGCCTGATGCCCGCCGCTCAGGCCACGCAAGCTATTCGCGGATTTCTACAGAAGATGCATGCGGAAGCCGCAGCAGCGCAAGGTCAAAAACAATAGGGGCCAACAACAATAAACGCAGCGCGCTCCGGCAGGCTGCCGGAGGCCTCAACTATACGACTGAGACCGCTGCGGGTTGCAGGATCGGTTCACGCACGGCTGCTTCTTTGGCCGGCAGTTCGAACGTGGCCAACTCCCACGCGTCTTCACAGCGCAACAGGGCACGGGCTAGTTTGTTGTTCAGCGCGTGGCCGGATTTGTGTCCGTGGAAGGCACCGAGTATGGGTCTGCCCAGCAGGTAAAGGTCGCCAATCACATCCAGCAGTTTGTGCTTCACAAACTCATCGTCGTAGCGCAGCCCACCTTCGTTAAGCACCTGATCTTCGTCAATACCAACGGCGTTATCCAAGCTTGAGCCCAGGCACTTGTTAATAGCCTGCGCTTGCTCCAGTTCTTTAATGAGGCCAAAAGAGCGCGCTCGACTCACCTGGTCAACATACGAGATGCTGGAAAAATCCAGTTCCGCGTATTTAGGGTGACGGTTGTAAACCGGATGATCTGCCTCAAAGGTGTAACCGGCTTTAAACCCGGCAAAGGGAGTTAGAGTGGCTTCTGCATCACCCTGGGTCACCGTGATGGGACGTGTAATGCGAATAAACTCTTTGGCCGCGTTCTGCTCAACAATGCCGACCGTGTTGATCAGGTCAACAAAGGGTGAAGCGCTGCCGTCCATGATCGGTACTTCCTGGGCGGACAGTTCAACAATCAGATTATCGATACCCAGGCCCCACAGTGCAGACATCAGATGCTCTACAGTGGAAACCTGTACCTCACCATGACCAAGGCTGGTAGACAGTGTGGTATCAGAAACATTGTCAGCCTGGGCTGCAATGGGCGCACTACCCTGGACATCACCTCGAACGAATACAATACCTGTATTTTCCCCGGCAGGGCGTAATGTCATGCGTACTTTCTCTCCAGAATGTACGCCGATGCCAATGGCGTGTACGGCTTTTCTGATTGTTCTTTGCTTCAGCATAGTTGGCTCGCTTACTTCAACTCGGGGACCGGTATGGAAGACTGACTTCGAGACCCGGTTCCGTCGCCTTAGGTAGTCGCTTAGCTCTCTCACTCAAAGTATTTTGCGTGGACTGCACTAAGCGCTTAACTATCAATAACTTGGGGCGTAACTATACAAACAAT
>JBCCUW010000385.1:0-4613 GCA_039196385.1 Pseudomonadota bacterium | reverse complement strand
CGCACCGGTGGCGAGATCGCCCCAGTTCCAGCAGTTAATCGACCTCGAGAACAATATGTACGCCATTACAGAAGAAGAAAGAGCCGCAGGCAGTCTGAATCCCGACAAGCTGGCCAGCATAGTCGGCGATATCGGGCAACAGGGGTATGCAGTGGTTGCTGGACTGGTCTCCGGGGAGACAAGGCAACTCTTGATGGAATCTGTCCGCGAAGATGCTGAAGCCATTCATTCGACAGATGAACTCACGCCCCATGAAAAGCACACCGGCCAAGGGCATCTGCAGTTGGGCCTGCGTCGTCGTGCGCCGTACGTACGGCCGGACCTGCTGGCCAATCCATTGATTGAGCATATTGTCGCGGGTGTGCTTGGCGAGCACGCCTGGCTGGGTTTCTACAATGGCAACATCAACATGCCGGGCAGCACCAGCCAGCCACTCCACTTTGATCGTCCATTCACCTGGAAGACAAAAGAAGAAGCTGAAGCGGCTGGCGAAAACTGGCCACCGCGGGCAACCACGCTGTCGTGTTCCATCGCCCTGGAAGATATCACCACGCGCAATGCCGCTACAGAAATTTATCCAGGCACTCATCGTGAAACCATCGTCACGCAGTGGCCCCGGGGTGAACGCCCGAGTGAACACCCGGAGCTGCTAAAAAAATGGGGCCCCCCGGCGCGCATGGAGATTCCCGCGGGTGGTGTGTGTTTCAGGGATCCGCGTATGTGGCATCGAGGAATGCCTAATACTTCGGATCAGGTCAGGCCCATGATTGCCATGACCTTTCATACCGCCTTGGGCAATCACTGGCGTGGCACCCTGGTGCACAAGCTTGCGCCACAAAAGCTCGCGCAGTTAGCGGCCGATGCAAACCTGCGCGTGATGGATGACGGCACGGTGGGCGATGGTCGGCTGGTGTTTGAAGAGAGTGCACGCGCGGTTTTCGACGAGCATCCTTCTAAGCACGCCGTTGGCCGCAACGTTCGCTTTGTGCGCAAACTCGATCACACCGTGGATGCTCATCTGGTGGGTGGTGCCCGGGTGCTTGAAGAATCCGCAAGCTGATGCCGGGCTACGTGACATGAGGGTGTTGTATATCGGCGGCAGTGGTGAAATTTCAACATCCTGCGTCAGTGCATCCATCGCCTGTGGTCATGAGGTAACGGTATTTAACCGGGGCAATAGCAACACCCAGCTACCGGATGGGGTGGTGCATGTTGCCGGTGACCTTAGTGGCAGGGCACCCTACGCGCCGCTGGCAGATCAACACTTTGACGTGGTCTGCCAGTTTCTGGCGTTCACGCCAGAGACGATCGAACGTGACGTCGATTTTTTCGCGCAGCGATGTGGCCAATATATCTTTATCTCAACAGCCTCGGCCTACCAGAAAAGCGCTGGTGGGGTACCGATTGATGAATCCACACCGTTGGACAATCCGTTCATGGCGTACAGCCGCGCCAAAGCGGCGTGCGAACGCTTGTTGCAAGACGCGCCAATCACCGCAACCATCGTACGCCCCAGTCATACGTATCGTGCGCGGTTGCCCAGCACGGTGATCGACGGCAACCATCTCGCGTGGCGGCTGGCGCAGGGTAAACCGGTGGTCGTGCATGATGATGGAACCTCTCTGTGGACGCTGACCCATGCGGACGATTTTGCGCGTGCCTTTGTGCAGTTGCATGGGAATACAGCTGCGTTTAACGAACACTTCCACATCACCAGTGATGAAGCGTACAGCTGGAATGAGATTCTCGCGGAGGGCGCGGCCGCCCTTGGCTTTAAGCTGGACTTGAGGTGTGTAGATTCGCACACGTTGATCGCCAATATCCCTGATCTGGAAGGGTCTTTGCTGGGAGACAAGGCCAACTCGCTGGTTTTTAATAACAGCAAGATCAGGGCGGCAACAAACGGCTGGCGATGTCAGGTGGCGCTCAGCGATGGGATAGCGCGGGCTGCGGAGTTTGCCCTGCAGCGCCTTTCAGCCGGGTATAGCCCTGATCAACAGTTGGACACAATAATTGATCATCTTCTCGAGGCTGGCGCATGACGTTTCCGCTGCTTATCAACAACGATGATGGACTGGACTCATTGCCAACAATGCTCAGCTGGGCGAGTGCTGAGCGCGGCGCGATCAAAGCTGGACTGGAGCAATCCGGGGCAATCCTGTTTCGCGGTTTCCCCATACACTCGGCTGAAGACTTTGATGCCTTTACGCAGGTCTTCGGGTATGAGGAGTTCACGTACAAAGAGTCGCTGTCGAACGCTGTGAGAATCAATCTGACCCGACGGGTCTTCACCGCTAATGAAGCGCCGCCTGAGGTGGAAATTTTTCTGCATCACGAGATGGCGCAAACGCCGATGTACCCGCAGAAAATTTTCTTCTGTTGTCTCAGTGCAGCAGAGCAGGGTGGTGCAACACCGCTGTGCCGTTCAGACCTACTGTACGCAAAATTCAAGTCGGAGCACCCACAGTGGGCCGCCATGTTTGTAGAACATGGGTTGAAGTACAACACGCACATGCCGGCCATGGATGACGAACTGTCCGGCCAGGGGCGCAGCTGGCGGAGCACGCTGAGCGTGGCAAATCGCACCGAAGCAGAAGCCCGGCTCAGCGAACTGGGGTACACCTGGAGCTGGCAGGAAGATGGTTCGTTGATGACCACTACCCCCAGACTGCCGGCTGTACGCCAGCTGGATGACGGGAGTGAGTCTTTTTTTAATCAGGTCATTGCCGCCTATCGCGGTTGGAAACGGCGTGATGACAGCAGCCTGCCGGTGCTTACCTTTGGCAATAGCGAGCCGATCCCGGAAGCGGTCATGGATGCGTTGGTAACACTCTCCGCGCAGTTTGTTTACGCGGCCCAGTGGCAGGACGGTGATGTGGCGCTGGTCGATAACTATCGGGTGATGCATGGGCGTTACCCCTACAGCGGTAACAGGAAGCGTCAGGTTGTGGTCTGCCTCGCGCGCTGACTCGTGACCATACGCAGCTTGATGCAGGAGGGGATTAGTTGAACAAAAAAGTTGAAGAAAGCCGTGTATTCAAGCGCAGCGGCGCCCTGTCGTATCTGTCTGATGAAGACCGTCATCTCACTGCAAGCGACCCGACCGAATACAGTTTTGGTTTTATCGGCACGGGCATGATGGGCCAGGAGCATATTCACAACACCCTGCTGGTCGGGCGCGCGCATATTGGCGGGATTTTTGATCCGTCCGACAAAAGCGCAAAACACGCGCTGGAGATCATCGAAAGGTCCGGCAAACAGGCGCCGCCACAACTATACAGGTCAGTTCAACAAGCCTGTGATGACCCGGCCACGGATGCGCTGATTATCGCCACACCCAATCACACGCATCTGGACGTGGTCAGAACTGCGGTTCAATCCGGCAAGGCGATTTTTCTCGAAAAACCCATCGCAACCTCGGTGGCTGACGCTTACGAGCTGTGTCAAATGGCGCAAGGTCATGCGCAGCCGTTCCGGTTCGGCTTGCAATATCGGTACAAGTCAATTTATGCCGAGGCGCTGAAGGAAGTATTTGAGCGCGGCAGCCTGGGTCAGGTCCACAGCGTCAACATGCTGGAACACCGCTTCCCGTTTCTGGACAAAGTGGGCCAATGGAACAAATTCAGCGCGAACACCGGGGGTACGCTGGTCGAGAAATGTTGCCACTATTTTGACCTGATGAACCTGTTCGCCGACAGTTTGCCCACCCGGGTTTTTGCCGTGGGTAATCAAGCGGTTAACTTCAAGAGTTTTTCTCACGATAACAAGAAAGCAGACGGTCTTGACCAGGCTCAGGTGACCATCCAATACAGCAATGGTGTGATTGGCGGCTTCTCGTTATGCATGTTTGCGCCGGGTACACGGGAAGAATTGATTGTTTGCGGTGGTGCAGGGCGTCTGCAAGCTTCTGAATCTGCGGTGTTGGGCGGTGACAACAAGAATCGGCTGGAGATTTGGCGGGGAGAAAATGGCGCCTCTGATGTGCGGTCACCGACGTATCCAGGCTACATCGAACGGGCGGGGCATCATGGTTCAACTTTTTTTGAGCACCTGAGCTTTATTGAGCAGTTATCTGGTGACGCGCACACCGGACCAACACTGGCCGACGGCTTCTGGTCTGTTGTGGTTGGCGCTGCTGCGCAACTATCCATCGAGCGGGGTGAAGCGGTCGATGTGGCCGAGTTGCTGCCGCAGAATTTCAGCGCCGAACAATTCGGTGCTTCCACAAACAACATAGGCAAGAATTTAGGGTAGGTATCTGGTATGTCGAATCTGGTTGATACAACACAACGCAATCTGGGTGGTCAACTCAGTATAGGCCCGCTCGGTTACGGGTGTTGGAGGCTGGTTAACATGCCGGTTGCAGATGCGCGCGCTCGCATCGAGCAGGCGCTGGCCAACGGCATGAATCTGATTGATACCGCCGACGTCTATGGCCTGGATTGGGGTGGCACCGCGTTTGGTTCAGCAGAAGAATTGTTGGGCCAGGTGCTGGCGGAAGCCCCGGAACTGCGCCAGCAGATGGTGCTGGCCTCAAAAGGCGGCATCATTCCTGGTGTGCCCTACGATTCTGCTTACCTTGAAACGGCTTGCGAAGCCTCGCTGCAAAGGCT
>JBCCUW010000384.1:0-4615 GCA_039196385.1 Pseudomonadota bacterium | reverse complement strand
CTTGGGCCCCAGATCCCGCGCCAAAGATTCACACAGTATTCGCTGTGCGGCTTTGGTGGGCGCAAACAGCGCATAATTGGGTACACCCCGGTGTGAGGCTGTGTTGCCGGTGACGATGATGCTACCCTCCTGTAATTCAATCATCTTAGGTGCAACCGCTCTTGCCAGGTACAACAGGGCAGTGGTGTTGACTCGGAAGTTATGCTCCAGTTCTTCAGGATCCGCTTCCAGAAACTTCCCGAATGTGTGCGCTACCGCGTTATGTATTAGCACCGTTATTGCGCCGAGTTCTGTCTGGATGCGGGCAACCGTATCCAGCATTCCAGTCAAATCCGCGACATCACAAGGGTATGCATGCGCCGCCTCATTTTGCCTGGCAATCTCGTGCAATCGCTCTGCATTTCGGGCGATCATCGCAACGCGGTACCCACCTCTCACGAACCGCCTGACCAGAGCACTGCCGGTTGCATCGCCGACCCCCGTGATGAGGCACACAGGTTGTTCAGCTTTGCGGCTCACCACAGCTGTCCATCCATCGTATCCTGGTGGGGCGCACCATATCTTTCGTCTGCTTCACCTGCGCGCACTACTTCGTGTATCCGCCTGTTGAACTCGTTTGTGCGTATCCATTCCACGTCCCCTGGCGATTTGAGCAGTGCGGAGTGCGGCGACTTGGCTGTCGTGGTGTAGCGCACTTCAACAACCCGGCAGGCGATGCCCCCGTATCCCTTGGTGTATTCAAGCTTCCCTTGCTCCACGTGGCGTGAGTGGTACAGCTTCCAGTACTGGCCATCGTGCTGGTAAATCGCGTAGGTCAATTCGTGGGTGTCATACTGCCAATGCCATTTCTCGCTTTGAAAGACCTTCTTCCAGTCTGCCAGGCGACTACCGTCCACGAAGGAACGCCCTCTTTCTTGCCATGCTAATTTGTCTGTCATGCTTGTTTCTCCGTAGTGTTGGTGGTGTTTAGTCTCGTTTGGGTAGCAGTTTTGCGTACCCGTCGCGGGCCAGGGCTTGGCCAACGTTTTCGAAATACCTGGGATTGCCCGTGACACCAAAGGCGTCTACAAGACGATTGACGTAGTTAAACAGGGCCACGACGTTGATCGCGTCCTCCACGCTTTGTTCGCTCAGTCCACTCTGGGTCAACAGATCGATGTCTCTTTGTACAATCTGGTCAGGTGTGCGCGTCAGTTTTTCTGCGAATGAGAGCAGGCATTGAAATGGGCTGCTGCCGAACACAGTGCATTCACTCTCTTTTAATAGCGTCAGCTGCGACTGTGGCGTTCCCATAGCGGCCAAAGTTGCCACATGGGCTTGCACGCAGAAGTTGCAGCCGTTGATTGCGGAAACCCGTGCTGCCAGTACTTCGCGTTCTATCTTGCTCAGTGCTGATTCGCCGACCATAACCACCTCCAGAAAATTGAGGAGTGATCTGTACGTATCCGGCGAGCGGAGAAACACATCTGCGACCCCGTTGTATCGTCTGGAAAAGCTGAAGTGGGTCATGCGTTTACTCCCTTGTTTGCCACGCCAGGGTTTTCGACCACTTTGGTCAGGCTTTCTTGATCGATATCGTAGAAATACCCATAGATGTTGACGTGTTGTGGCGTACCCGGTGATTGGCGCAGCAGATCCACGTCATATAGCAGAGACTCCTGGTAGTCTGCGATACACACGCTCTCCTGCGGGTACAAACCGGCGATGTCGACCCCGTGTTCCTGCTGATAGGCCTCGACAATGCCGTCAGCGGTAAACGAGGTTGCGCCGCAGTGGCTGTGGTGAACGACCACGACAGCCTCGATACCGAAAAGGTGTTGGGCGACGGTGACTGAGCGGAGTGCGTCAATCGCGCGGCCACCGGCCACGATGACCTCAAACAGGTTGGCTGTGGATGCGGCCTTATTGCCTGCTGCGTCTAAGACGATTCGCCCCGGAAACTCTTCACCCAGTTCTTCAGCTACGGCGGAGGGGATACCAACCGCGCGTGGGTCATAGCAATAAACCACCACTGTTTTAAGCGGCACCGCTTGCGCAAAAATAGCGCGAGTTTGCTTTTCGTCATAGTTTGGCTGCTTGGAGAAAGCAAACGCATCAAAGTTTGTCTGGCTCATGTTCTTTTACTCAGTAGTTTAATTAGCTTATCTATTCCTTTTGATCCGAGTTAACCTATCTCGTAGGTCATATAAGAAGACTTTTTTGGACTCAGGGCGAACGATTGTTTCTTTGCTATCAGTAAGTAAAACTATGTCTTGTATTGAGGCAGAAAGAACATGACTCGTAATTACCCTCTGACCGCGTTGCGCACGTTTGAGGCAGCCGGGCGCCATCTGAGTTTCATCGAAGCGGCGAGTGAACTCTCGGTGACGCCAGCTGCGGTGAGCCAGCAAGTGAAGCGTCTGGAGGCTTATCTGGAAACTCCGCTTTTCCAGCGCTTACCCAGAGGCTTGTTGCTGACCGACGCGGGTCAAGCCTTGTTGCAGGATCTGAGACCCGTTTTTGTTGCCCTTGATGGGGCGATCGAAAAAGTAAAAGAGCAACAAGCGACTGGAGCGCTGACTATCAGCGTTGCACCCATGTTCGCAACCAAGTGGTTGTTACCGCGGCTTGATCAGTTTCACGAAGCTCATCCACTCATCGATCTGCGCATATCTTCGAGCTTGAATCTCATCGACTTCAGCCGCGACTCATTTGATGCCGCTGTGCGCCTGGGTGATGGCAACTACCCGGGTCTTTGCGCGATCAAACTGTTCGATGAAGCGGTGGTACCCATGTGCAGTCCCGTGTTGCTCGAGCGACTGGGTCTGCAGGCTGATCACGAGGCATTGCATCAGGTGGTGCTCCTGCACAACGATTCAACTGCATTTGATCCCAATTCGCCGGATTGGGAAGGGTGGCTGAAAGCCGCGCAACTCAGTGACGTGGATGCAACTCGCGGCCCCCGTTTTCAGCAACCTGACCATGCGATCCAAGCTGCAATCGACGGCGCCGGGGCAGTGCTTGGGTGGCGGTCTTTGGTCCAGGCAGATGTCGAAGCGGGGCGGTTGGTATGTTTGTCTAACCTCGACATATCGCTGAGTTCGTCGTTTTACCTGGTGTATCCCGAAGCGTTTGAAAGTCGGCCGAAGGTAAAAGTGCTTCGGGAATGGTTGTCCGCCCAGCAATAGTTTCGTCGAGCGGTCGCGTTTTATTATTGCTCAACTATAATACTGTGTTATAGTCGAACCACAATAAGGGTAATATTGCGGGAGAGAGCATGACTAAACCCAGCAAGCTAAATCTGACCGGGATGCTGGCGTCGATGCTGGCGTTGATGCTGGCGGTAACAACATTACTGAGTCAGACAGCCATTGCTGCTGAGTTGGAAGAGATTGTTGTCACGGCCAGAAAGACCTCTGAGTCACTGCAGGACACACCGGTTGCCGTTTCGGTTCTGTCCGATGAATTTTTCGACGAGACCGGCTTCAACACCATTACCGAAATCGTTAAGTTTGTACCGGGTTACGACTTCTCGCCGATTACCACGACCCGGGCTGCGTCACCGTCGATTCGCGGCATTTCCACGTTCAGCTTCAGTGAAGGCTTTGAGTCGAGCGTTGCTACAGTGATTGATGGGGTGCCCATGGGGCGTGAGGCCCAGGGCTTCTTTGATCTCTACGATGTGGAGCGCGTTGAGGTGCTCAAAGGACCTCAAGGCACACTGTTCGGCAAGAACACGTCAGCGGGCGTGATCAACATTGTCACCAAGCAACCCGAATACGAATTTGGCGCAAGCAGCGACCTGACCCTGGGCAGCCGGGGTGAGAGACGACTGCGCGCCAGCGTGACCGGGCCGATTATGGACAATCAGCTGGCGTACCGGATTACCGGTTCGATGCATCAAAACGACGGGATGTTGGATAACCAACTGGCGGGTGAAGAGGACATCAACAGTAAAGACACGTGGTCACTGCGCGGTAAGTTTCTTTACGAACCCACCGAGCGCCTTTCCGCACTGCTGATTCTGGACTATACCGACGAGGATAATCACTGTTGCATCGCCACCTACAATCAGGCGGGCACGGCGCAGGATCTGATCTCAGGTGCGCTTGGTGGCCTGTTTGGCGGTAACGACCCTTTTCTGTTCCAGCAGATTCCGGGCAGCGTGATTCACCTGGAAGATGCGCTGGCGAATGCCGGCATCCGGCCGGGCACAAGTAACCGTGACGTGGCGCTGTTCGAGCGGGATGTGCGGCAGGAGTCTGAAACGAAAGGCGCGTCGCTGCAGCTCGACTACAGCATTGGTGAAGCCACGCTGACATCCATTACGGCCTGGCGCGACTGGGAAATTGATGAAACCAACGACCAGGATATTCTGGGTGAATCAGACTTTTTGAACTTCAGTGGCGCAGCGGCCACTGCAGAGCAGGTCACTCAGGAAATCCGTTTGTCGGGCCTGATGAACGACTCGATTTCGTACGTGGTTGGCTTGTTCTACTTTGATGAAGAACAAAGTGCTGATGGGGGCAACAGCATTGATATTGCGTTGGCCCACCCGGTCTTTGGCGATGTGCTGAACTTCCGCAACCGTGCCGTCCGCAGCGTAGACACGCGACACATGTCTGCCTTCGGTGAG